>NZ_JBFAJA010000087.1:0-59725 GCF_040654975.1 Dactylosporangium sp. NPDC050588
CACGCCCTTGTTGGTGATGCCCCACATGTCCGCGACCGGGCCGAGCGCGCGGGCCGCGAGGGCGACCGCGAGCAGGAGCGCGATGACGCCGACGACGCCCCACCGCAGCGGCTGGTACGCGATGCCGGCCGACCAGCGCAGCACCCCGGCGAGGACGGCGACCGCCGCGAGCGGGTAGGCGAGCGTCCGCAGCACGGCCGGCTGGCAGACGACCGCCGCCGCGCAGCCGAGGGCGTGGCTGCGCCGGTCGCGCCCGGGCGGGATCGCGGCGGACTCGGCCAGCATCGCGCGGCCCCAGTCGCGCCGCGACGCGGGCAGCAGCCGTACGACGAGGGCGAGCAGGGCGGCGCTCACCAGGCGGCCCTCGGCTCGGTCCGAGCGGGGCGGACAGGCGCCGCCAGAGGAGCCGGTCCGAGGTCCGCCGCGGCTGTCACGCCGGCGCCGGTCAGCCGGTACAGGTGCCGCGGCGGCCTGCCGTGCGGCGGGTCGGTCTCCCAGGACGCCTCGAGCAGGCCGCGGTCGGAGAGCCTGATGAGGATCGGGTAGAGGGAACCGGCCTTGAGCCCGACCTCCTGGCCGAGCTCGTAGCCATACCGCCACTGCGCGGGGTCCGCGGTCAGCGCGCGCAGCACGGCTGCGGTCTGCGGGGACGGGCGTCTGACTCGCTGCACAGGCTAACTCTACCTATGTAGTCAAGCGGCCGCGCGGGCTCTCCGTTCCGCCGCGTGGATCAGGACGGAGCACCACATCCGGTATGGCCTCCATGCGCCCGTCACGCGGGCGATGTCCTCGTCCGTCGGGGCGGCCGGCAGGTCGTACCGACGCCGCATCCCGGACATGGTCATCTCATCGCCGGGCAGGGCGTCGACGAGACCCGCGCCGCGCATCACGATCGCCGTGGCGAAGAAGTCGCCCACGCCACGCAGCCGCCGCACGTCGGCGAGGGCCTGCCGGACGGGGAGGCTCCGCAGCCTGGCCCGGTCGAGCAGCCCGTCGAGGGCGGCCTCCGCGACGCCGTGCAGCCGCCGAATCTTCTCGCCGTCGATGCCGGGGACCTCGGTGATGCGCAGCAGCCGCTGCGGCGACGGGAACGCGTGCGCGGTGCCGCCGCCGATCTCGAACGCCTCGCCGTGCTCGCGGGCCATCCGCTGCCGGATCGCCCGGCCCTGCTCGATGCGCATCCGGTGGGCGATGATGAACGCGCAGGCGGCCTCGTAGGGTGAGTGGAACAGCACGGGGCGCAGGTGGGCGTGCTGCCGCTGCAGGGCGCCGATGACCGGGTCGCGCTCGCCGACCTGCGGGTAGCCGCTGCCGTCGACGTCCAGGGACAGCACGGCAAGCGCCTGCCGCCACGCGTCCTCGGGCCCCTGCACCTCGCCCTCGACCCGGTCGGGCGCGGTCTGCCGCAGGAGCACGGCGGCGGAGTGCGTCCAGCCCTCGACGGGGAACGCCATGACGATCGTCCGGTCGTCGCCGGCCGGCTGGATCCACCCGCCGAAGTACTCGTTCTGCCTGGCCAGGTCGTAGGGCCCGGTGATGTGTGCGTCCATGCGTGCAGCGTGCTCCGTAGAACCAGACAACCCCTGTCATGTTTCAACGGATATTCTTCGGCTCGTGCGCGCCGATCGACTGTTGTCCCTGGTCCTGCTGTTGCAGGCCCGCCCGTCCTCCGCGGCGCCGGAGCTGGCCGCGCGGCTCGGCGTGTCCGTGCGCACCGTCCTGCGCGACGTCGCGGCGCTCAGTTCCGCGGGGATTCCGGTGTACGCCGAGCGAGGGCGCGGCGGAGGGATCCGGATGCTGCCGGCGTACCGGGCAGGCCTGGCGCACCTGAACGCCGCGGAAGGCACCGGCCTGGCCGTCGGGCAGGCACGCCTCGCCGGCGAATTGGGCCTCGGCGACGCCCTCGACACCGCCATCGAGAAGATCATCGGCGCCGGCGGGCAGGCACTGCGCGGCGGCGTGGCCCAGGGCCGCCGCCACGTGATCGTCGACGTCGACCCGTGGATGCGCTCCGGCGAGGCGGTGCCGCTGCTGCCCGCCATCCACGACGGCCTGCTGCGCGGGCGCTGCCTGTCGCTGGACTACGAGGACAGCGACGGCGCCCGCTCGCGGCGGACCGTCACCCCCGCCGGCCTGGTCGCGAAGGCGGGCATCTGGTATCTGGTCACGTCGGAGCCTGCGTTGGTACGGGTGTCGCGCGTCCACGAATGCACGGTGCTGCCCACGCCGGCGGTGCTGCCCACCGGCTTCGACCTGGACGCGGCCTGGGCCCGGCTGCGCGACCGGGTCGAGGCGCGCCCACGACCGCTGACCGTGCTGGTCGCGGTGTCGCCGCCCGCGGTCGCGCTGGTGCGTCGGGTGCTCGCCCGTCACCTGTCCCCTGACTCCCCGTCAGCGTCGTCGCACCTGGTGCGGTTCGCGTTCGCCGGGGTGCCGCACGCGGTCGGCAGCCTGCTCGGCTTCGGCGCGCAGCTGACGGTCGTGGACCCGCCGGCGGTCCGCACCGCGATGCGGACCGCCGCGGAGGCCGTCGTCGCGCTGTACGCCGACCCTTAGTCCTTGAGCGGCAGCTCGCTCAGCAGCGTGAACTCGTACTCGATCTGGCCCGCGTCCGCCGGGTCGTCGGACGCGACGAGGTAGGACTCGACGCGGAAACCGAGGTTGAGCACGTCCGCGGCCCGGACGTGCTCGACGAGGTCCTCGGCCGCCGTGAAGTACGTGGTGTAGATGACCGACGGGCCGTCGCCCGGCTCCCCGGCCGTGTCCTCGGCGAGTTCCTCGCCGGTCTCCTCGGTGACGTCGTCGGCGTCGTCGTATGCGTCGGTGGTCGCTGCTTCTGAGGTGATGTCGATGGTCACGGCGGGAGCCTACGCGCCGCTGTGGCGAGTCTCATCTCGAGCGGAAAATGTCGGTGGTCGCCTCTATGCTCTGCTCGCTTTGGTTTTCCTCACGGGGGAGCGCGACCCACCATGCAGTTGCGACGCACCATCCTTGCCCTGGCCCTGTCCACGACGGTGGCTCTGACGGCGGCCTGCTCCTCCGAGGACCCGTCGCCCGCCGCCCAGGGCTCGGCGAGCGCCGCCGCCAGCGCGGCCGGCACCAATGCGGCCGGCACCAGCGCCGCGGCCGCCCCGTCGCAGTCCGTCGACCTGAAGGCCAACACGGAGGCCGTGTGCAAGGCGGTCGTCGCGGCGTATGACAAGGAGAAGGAAGCGGTCGTCGCCGTCCTCACCGAGCTGCTCACCGCCGCCGCCAAGGACGACAAGGCCGCCATGGCCACGGCGAAGTCGAAGGGCAAGGTGGTCTTCGACCGCCTGAGCGCCTCGGTCAACGCCGAGCTCGAGAAGGCCGCCGACCCGCAGGCGAGGCTCGCCCTGCGGAACTTCGTGAATGCCTTCTCGAAGGTCCTCGAGTCCGACAACCTGGCGAGCGACGCCTTCCAGGCCGAGATGGACAAGGCAACGGCCGAGGCCACGAAGTACTGCCCCGACCTGGACGCCTGACCTGCGCCCCAGCCGCCGGCCGCTCGCTTCGGACGCGGCCCCGCCCGGTTGGCCACTCACCGCGGCCGCCCGTGCGGTGCCCGCTCCGCCCGGCCGGCTGAGTCGGCGCCTGCCGGTGCTGCGCGGCGCTGATGGGCGGCGCCGTGCCGATCGCGCACTCCCGCTGTTGGCCTTGGTACGGGCGAGGTGTCGGCTCGCTCCCGACGGCTCAGAGCGTGTTTGAGAAGTTTTCGGATCTTGGCGAGCGAGCCTGCGTGACCGTCGACGTTGATGCCGTCAAGGTAGCCGTTGCTGCCGGAGTCGAAACGCGGGCGGCCGACCGGAGAAGCGCCCGCGCAGGTCCATCGTGGACGGTATCCGGCACGTGGTCCGCACTGGCTGCGCTTGGCGACACCTGCCAGCTGACCTCCCGCCGTGGCAGACCGTGTACTGGTACTTCAAGCAGTGGGAACGGGACAAGGCATCGATCGAATGCTTCCTGCACTTCGAGAGCAACTACGGGTGCAGCAGGGCCCGTGCCCCGCAGCCCAGCGCGGGGCATCATCGACTCGCAAAGCGTCAAGGGCGCCGACACAGTCGGCCGCGACAGCCGCGGCTACGACGCGGGCAAGAAGATCAATGGCCGGAAACGGTTCATCGTCACCGACACGCCGGGCGTGCTCATCGTGGTGATCGTGCTCGCGGCCAGCGTCCAGGACCGCGACGGAGCCAAACCACCCTCCTGCACATGTACCTGGCATCGCCGATCCGGTTCGTCTTCGCCGACTGCGGCTTCGCCGGCAAGCTCGTCGAGTGGGCAGCCATCATCGTGCGCACCACCCTGCACATCATGCGGAAACCCGAAGGCCAGCAAGGCTTCGCGGTAGTCCCGCGCCGCGGGTGCGTGGAGCGGACCCTGGCCTGGTTGACCGCCCATCGCCGTCTCGCCCGAGACTACGAACGCGACTCCGCCACCTCCGAAGCCGTGATCCGCTGGGCCGCCATTAACACTATGACCAACCGCATCACGCGAACCAACCAGCCGTCCGCCAGCAACGCTGGCAGGGGCCCGACGAGAGCTGAAGCACAGCTCAGGCGATGGCGTCGGCTCAGCGGGGCATCGCCCGCGCGTGATGCTCGGCCAGACTCAGGAGGCGCTGCCGGTCACCGTCCGGATCGAACGCGTCGTGGTTGAGTGAGATGTCCCGGTTGTTCCGCACGATCGGTTGAACGAGTGCCGGCACGTCACGGCCGCTGCGCTGGACCATCACGAGCGCGGCGGGCAGGTAGCCCTCGAGCATCGCTGTGAGGATGGGGTGGTTCGTCGACAAGTACCGCGCGGTCAGCGCGTCCACGAACGCCGCGAAGGCGTCTGGGTCGACCTCATACTCATCCCGTCCTACATCCGGTCCGACGCCTGACGGGCACTCGGCAACCAACACCATCGCTTCGGTCATGCGGGCGAACAGTAGCGCGACAGTCTGGGCCGGATTCCACAGCACGAGATCGCCGACCTGAAAGTATTGACTCACCGCGCCATGATCCCAGGCCCGACACGTGTGATGGCTGGCACCGGATTCCAGCCTGCACCGATGAGAGTCGGATGACGCCGTTGCCAGCCATTCGACCGCCCCCAGGCATCAAACGCCGACGACCTCGCGGATGCGCCAACCAAGATCGAGTGCTTCCCAACACGCTCTCAGTGGGCAGTAGCCACCCCGCCGCGGACGACGAGCCGCAGACTGTGAAGCCCATCGGCTCCGGCGCGCCGGCCGCGACCGGCACAGGTACAGCACGACGGCGCCGGCGGTGTCGGTGCCGTCGCCCGTCTGCCCGGCGGCCACCCCGAGGTGATCGGCCGTCTGACCCGCCTCGCCCTCGCCGGCTACGCCGAGGCGCCGTCGGTCATCCGGCGGCCTTCGCCGTGCTGACGGTGGCGCTGCTGCGTCGCTGGATCCCCGGCCGAGCGCTTCGCCCGGCTGAAGTGGCCGTTCGTTCCAGACGGCTGAGCCGGCGGTGGCCGTTCGCCCTTGTCAACGGGGGCGGCTCCGCCCTGGACAGCCTAACTGTCGGCGTCCGCCGGCGCTGTGGCGCAGACGGTGGCATTGCTGCGGTCGCCAGGCATTTCGGTGGGAGAGTGGTCTGGCAGAGCGGAGGCGCCAACAACCAAGGCCGGCCACGTCTACGGGTGGGCCGACGGGATCCACGCGAAGGTGCGTCTCGAGGAGGACAAGCTCTGCCTGCCGGTGACCGTCGAGATCCGTGCTGACGGTCACCAGCAGGCAGTTGCCTCGTCGACAGCCACCGCACGGCGAGTGGCTGGTGACCGGTCCTGTTGCGTGACTGCGCCCGCTGCGGAACCCGCGGCCGATGACGGCATGTCGGGATGCCGGACCGTACGGCACCATAGCCGTGTGACCAAGGGGCCGTGTAGCCGCGCCGGGGCGACCTTCGGCGACGGGCAAGTGGCGGCCCGACCATGACCATCTACGACACCTACGGCGCGAACACCCGCCGAACTGGCTCGCATCGTCGCCGACCGTCTCGGCCTGGACTTTGCCGAACACGTGAGCGACCGCCGGGGGATCTACCGCGCCGAGGCCCCGCTCTACGAGATCGAGGTCCAACCCGACGCCAACCCAGGCGACGATGGTCAGAGCGATCCCTATGCTCCCGATCGCCGGGGCATGCGGACACTGCTGCTGGTGACGGCTCCTTCCGACGATTCCTGGTAGTCGATTGCTGGTAATCGGTTGCAGGTAATTGGTGGTCGGGCGTGGGGCGGTGCGGTGACGCGTCCTACGCGTGGCTGGTGGCGGGGCGTGTAGTGGGTTGTGGGGTGGTTCGCGGGGTGGGGGAGAGCCTGGCGACGGCGAGCAGGACGGCGCCGCAGGTGGCGACCAGGAGCCAGCCGGGGCGGGACGCGGCGGGCAGGCCCGCGGGGGAGGACGACGCGACCAGGCCGCCCGCAACCGCGATTCCGAGGGCCGCGCCGAACTGGCGGGCCGTGGAGGTGATGCCGCCCGCGACGCCCGAGCGGGACGGTGGGAGGGCGGCGACGGCGGTGTTCGTGATCGGGGTGTTGGCGAAGCCGATGCCGACGCCGAGCAGCAGGAACGCGAACAGCAGCACCGGCAGGGCGGTGACGTCGGACAGGCTGACCAGGCACAGTCCGCCGGCCAGGACGAAGGCGCCCGCGAGGAGCAGCGGCGGGCGCGGGCCCGCGCGGCCGACGAGGTAGCCGGACAGCGGCGCGCACACCGTCGCCGCCAGGGCCATCGGCAGCGTGACGAGCCCCGCGGCGGCGGGTGACAGGCCGCGGGTGTGCTGCAGGTAAAGCGTGCTCAGCAGCAGCGTCAGGTTGAGACCGGCGAAGAGCACGACGGCGCCCAGGACGGCGGCGGTGAAGGGGGCGTGGCGGAAGAGGCGGACGTCGATCAGGGGCGACCGGCGGCGCAGGGACGTGACCACGAACCCGGCAAGGGCGGCCAGGGTGACCGCCGACAGGCAGACCGAAACCGGAGCGGTCCAGCCCGCGTGCGGCGCCTCGATGAGCAGGGACACGGACCCGCCGACCAGCGCGACCAGCAGCACCTGCCCGGGCACGTCCACCGGGCGGGGCTGCGGGGACCGGGACTCCGGCACGTACACGGCGGTGAGGACCAGGACCGCGGCGATGAGCGGCACGCTGACCCAGAAGACCGACCGCCAGCCGAGGGCGGAGACGAGCGCGCCGCCCGCGACGGGGCCGGCGGCCATGCTGGCGCCGAAGATCGCGGCCCACACGCCGATCGCCTGGGCGCGCTCCTTCGGGTCGGTGATGACGCTGACGACGATCGCGAGGGCGACCGGGCTCAGCATCGAGCCGCCGACGCCCTGCACGACGCGGGCGGCGACGAGCCACCCGAGGGACGGCGCGGCCGCGCACGCCACCGAGGCGAGGGCGAAGACGACCAGGCCGATCTGGAAAATCCGGCGACGGCCGAAGCGGTCGGCGAGGGCGCCGGAGGAGATGAGCAGGCTCGCCAGGGCCAGGGTGTACGCGTCGACGGTCCACTCCAGGCCGCGGGTGCCGACGTGCAGGCCGTCGCCGATCGACGGCAGGGCGACGTTGACGATCGTGGTGTCGAGCCCGACCAGGAACAGGCTCGTCGAGCAGATGGCGAGAACGGTCCAGCGCCGTGTGGTGTCCATGGCCACGATGATCGGCGCGCACCCCGTACAGGCCGCAGAGAATTTGCGAAGATTGCAAAATGGACGCCGAGGTGGAGCGGCTCATCGACGGGATCGGGCCGCGGCTGCGGGACCTGCGCCGCAGGCGGGGGCTGACCCTCGAGGCGCTGTCGGCGCGGACCGGCATCTCCGTCAGCGGGCTGTCGCGGCTCGAGTCCGGGAAGCGCCGCCCCACGCTCGACCTGCTGCTGCCGCTGGCCCAGGCGCATCAGGTGGCCCTCGACCAGTTGGTGGGGGCACCGGCGACAGGGGATCCCCGCGTACACCTGAAGCCCCAGCGAAACCGGAGAGGCAGCGTGGTCGTCGCGCTGACGCGCTACCCGGGACCGGTGCGGGTGTTCAAGCAGGTGCTCGAACCCGGCGAACCCAGGCTGGTCACCCATGAGGGCTACGAGTGGCTGTACGTCCTCGCCGGCGAGCTGCGGCTCATCCTCGGCGGGCAGGAGCTGACGCTGCGGCCGGGGGAGGTCGCCGAGTTCGAGACCCGCACGCCGCACTGGTTCGGCCCCGCCGGCGAGCACACCGTCGAGGTCCTGCACATGTTCGGGCCCCAGGGGGAGAAGGCGCGGGTGCGCGCGAGAGGGAAGCAGTGAAGGCGGCGGGGCAACGCCCCACCGCCTTCAGCAACGAACAGATCAGACCGCGACCGGGTGCGCGTCGGCCACGACCGGGCGCTGGCTGCGCTCGGTGAGGTAGCCGAACAGCAGGCCGAGCGTGGCCCAGGTGACCGCCTGGGTGCCGAGCGACGCGAGCCGGAACCGCCACAGCAGCACCGGGGAGAACCCGTCGGGCACCTCGTTGACCGCCGGCAGCATCGCGATCGCGACACCCACGACGGTCGCGGCGCCGACGACCGCGAGGATCGTCGCGTTCCACGTGCCGAAGCGCGGCTGCAGCGACCGGCTGACGACGATCGCGCCGAGCACGGCGGCGACCCCGATGACGATCATCAGGAAGTACAGGCCGGTCCGCTGCTGCAGCGTGTCGGGGTTGCCGGTCGCGGGCGGGTTCGCCGGGTACTTCAGGAACGGCACGAGCGCCACCCCGACGAACCCGGCGAGGGCGACGATCGCGGCCGTGGCGCGGGCGCTGATCCGGCCGATGCGCCCGAGCGTGACCGCGACCGCGATGGCGAACAGGCCGCCGATGGCGACGCCGTACACGACCGAGGCGGTGGCCAGGCCGAGCGTGCTCTGCACGGTCCGGCTGACCGGCCCGTGCTCATGGTCGGTGGCGTGGACCTCCTCGAACGCGATCGCGTCGTTGATCGGGCCCTCGCCGAACAGGTAGGCGAACAGGAACGCGGCGACACCGGCGACCAGGCCGGTGATCATGCCGCGGACCAGGAGCGTCCGGGCATTCAACATGCTGGCGCCCCGGCTCAGTGGCAGGGGAAGCCGAGCAGGTGCCGGCCGTCGTGGACGAACTCGTGCACCGTCGAACCCGAGACGACCGAGGTGATGCCCTGCTCGGCGCCGACGAAGTAGAGCAGGACGACGGCGAGGACGACGCCGAACGTGGCCCACGGCAGGATCTGCCGCAGCGGGATCGGGGCCGGTGCGGTGGCCGGGGTGGGAAGAGCCGAGATCGATGCCATGATGCAGCCTCCTGCGGGATTTCGCGTCCCATCGAGCGTTGTCGTGACCGTGCCCGGGTCTGACTCCCACCTGCGTGGTTACAGCGGCGCGACCGTGCCGGGCTTGCACCGGCTTCCGTTCACTGTCACGTGTATGTTTCGGACGGTACGGACGGCGTACCAGCGTGTCAATCGAACGGCCGATCCGGGCACGGGAATCGGGCGCCGCCCCGCTGGTCAGGACGGCCGGCGCCCAGTGGGAGGGTGATCAAGTTCTCGGTCGGGGTGAGGGCGACGAGGTGGGTGCCGACCTTGTGCGGTCCGTCGCGCCGGTGGCCGACGCGTGCTGGCGGCCGGTCCTATCCGGCGAGCGCGGCCACGAGCGCGTCGGCGCGGCCCGTGCCGAAGACGCCGGTGAGCAGCGCCAGCTGCGACAGGTCGGCGAAGTCGACGACGACCCGGCCGCGCTGGAGGAACCTGCCGTCGCGGCGGGCCCGCAGCACGGCGGTGCGCGGCACCGCCGCCCGCAGCCGGAAACCGCGCAGGTCGTCGTCCATGTCCGCGAGGACCAGCCGCCGGTCCGTGACGACACAGTGGACCATCGTCGCGTCCCGGATACCCCGGTCCAGGCGGGCCGCGCACGAGTCGTCGGGGCCGGTGACGGCGTACCCGCCGATCGCCTTGTCGACGTCGACCCGGATGACCGAGTCGGCGCCGACGAGCACGGCGACGACGCGCTCCCATGCCTGCTCCGGATCCGCGTCCGGTGCGTCCCGCAGGGCCGCCACCGCCGCGTCCCGCACCTCGGCCGGGACGTCGGCCACCAGGTGCTCCAGCTCCTGCCGCGAGCGCCGCGGCCGCTCGCCGCCGAACGCCGTCCGGCAGTGGACGGCGGCCCGCACCTCCTCCCCGCCGGCCAGGTTCTCCAGCTCCGCCCGGTGCAGCCGCAGCGCGTCCATGCCGGCAGGATAGCTCGCGGGTGAGCGCGGCCGAGTGCTGCCGGGATCGACAGGTCGCGATAATGTCGGTCAGTGGGCGTGATGATGGACTACTTCGCCGCGACCGAGCAGGAGCTGGCGGCGCTCGACCTCGATCTGGGTCCGGCCGGCAACGACTGGCCGTATGTCGACTGCAAGGGCTGGATCCTGGAGGTCGAGGAGTTCGCCGCGGAGATCGACGGGCGGGATCCGAGCGAGTTCGGCCGGGACGAGCCGCTGCGCGGCGCCGACGACCCGGAGTTCCTGGGCCCGTGGACGGTGCGGATCAACGCGGAGCTCGTCGACACCCTCACCCGGCTGGAGGAGGGGCAGATCCGCGGCTACGCGGACCGGTTCCTGCTGGAGGACTGGGAGGCCGGGCGGCTCGTCGCGCTCGCCGGGCTGGCCAGGTCCGCGGTCGCGCAGGGGCGGGCGCTCTACTCCTGGTCGTCGGTGTAGCCGGTCACGAGCCGGTCGTCGGTGTGGTCGGACCCCAGCCGGCCGTCGGTGTGGTCGGACCCGAGCCGGTCGTCCTTGTCGTTCTTGTAGCCGGACACCAGCAGGGTCCACAGCTGCTCGCGGACCTCCGGCGGGAGCCGGTGCCCGAGCTCGCGGCGCCGCAGCAGCACGAACCCGTTCGGGTCGCGCGGCCGGCCGGTGCGGGCGAACTCGATCGCCTGCACGGCCAGCGCCGGCTCCGGCCACGTGCCGTCCGGCGCCGTGTGGATGGCGTCGACGGCCGCCGCGGCCCGCGCGTCGACGTCGTCGATCAGCGCGTACTCCGCCCCGTCGGCGGGCCAGCGCTGCGCACGCAGGTCGATGTCGCGGAAGTCCACGTCGACGAGGTCCGCGTCGGTGAAGTCGTTGCCGCGCCATTCGTTGCGGGCGCGGACCGGACCGCCGTCCGCCCCGCCGGGAGCGCCGTTGAATACGGTGTGCCACACCCGGCCACGAAACACGCATTCCACGAACTCCGCGCATTCGGTGTCAAGCTCCCGGATCCGGGCACCGTCGAACAGGCAGCGCTCGAAGCGCGCGTCGCCGAGGTACGTGTTGCCCAGCGGGAACCTCGTGCGGTGGAACACGCAGTCGACGAATCGCGTCTGGCCCTGATGGCCGACGCTGAACCTTCCGAAAGAAGTTTCCGAGAAGTTACATCGCAGAAATGTCCCGCCATAGGCACCGAACGTGTCGAACGAGCGACCCGAGAAGTCGACGTCGGCCAATTCTACGTGACGGTGTTCCACCCTCAGCAGATCCACGTCTGGACGTTACCAGCCACTCGCACACCCGGCCGGAGTCGATTCCCGACCCAAACCGTTCGGTCCCGAATGTGGTCTTTGTCCGGTACGGCGCTCAGCCGTCGAGCCGGTCCCGCAGGGCCAGCAGCGGCCCGTCCCAGTCCCGGGCCAGGGCGGCGAGGAACTGCTGCGCCACCTTCATCGACGCCGAGTCGAGGCGGAACCGGACCCGCCGCCGCTCGCCCGGCTCGGCGACCACCAGGCCCGCCTCGGCCAGCAGGCCCAGGTGCTTGGCGATCGCCTGCCGGGTGATCGGCAGCTGCCCGGCGAGCTGGGTGGCGGTGGCCGGCCCCCCGGCCGCGAGCGCGGCGAGGATCCCCCGCCGGCTCGGGTCGGCCAGGGCGGCGAAGACCTCCTGCGCCACCGCCTCCGGATCAGGCCTGCCCATCGAGGTACGCGACGAGCTCGCCGAGCTCACTGGTCCAGCCCTTGGTGTTTCCGGTGTACGCGGTGTTGTGCACGGTCTCGTCCGGCACCTGCGCGAATCCGCTCTCGATCATGGTCAATGTGGTGCCGTCGGCGGAAGGCGTGAGGGTGAACTCCACCTGGTTGCGCCGCGGGTCCTCCTGCGGCAGGCCGTAGATCGGCCAGGTGTAGGCGAAGACGTGCGGCGGGTCGACGCGCGTGATGGTGAGGGTGGCGGTGTCGCCGCTGTCCCAGATGAGCTTGGCCGTGCCGCCGACGCGCAGGTCGACCTCGGCACGGTTGCCGAACCAGGTGCCGAGGCCCTCGGCGGTGGTCAGCGCCGCCCACACCTTCTCCGGCGGGTGGGCCAGCTGCAGGGTGCGCTCGATCCGGTCGGGAAAAGTCATGTCCGCCTCCATGTAGCAACCGTTCAGTTGCATCCAACGTATAGCAATCATCTGGTTGCGTCAACTGGACCGTACGATCACCGGCATGCTGGGAGTGCACTTCGCCATCACGGCGAAGCAGGAGAAGAAGCTGCTCAAGGCCGCCGACCGCGACGAGGACGAGGTCGCGGCGCTCCTGGGGGACCTCGAGGAGGAGTGGGACGACGAGTCGATGAAGGTCGACACCGACAAGGCGTGGGACGCCGTGCACCGCTGCCTGACCGGTTCCCTCGACGCCGACGCCGGCGAATACCCGCTGACGCACGCCGTGCTCGGCGGCCGCGACCTCCTCGAGGAGGACTACTACGCCGTGTACGTGACCGCCGACGAGGTCCGCGACGTCGCGGCGGCCCTGCGCGACCTGGACCGCGCCTGGCTGCGGGAGCGGTTCGACGCGTTCGACAAGAGCGACTACGCCGGCGCCGGCGACGACCAGGACTTCGAGTACACGTGGTCCAACTTCGCCGACATCCAGGCGTTCTACGACCGCGCCGCCGCGGCGGGCCGCGCGGTGGTGTTCACGGCGATGTGACAGGGGGCGGCACCAGGCCGCCCCCGTTGTGCAAGAACCGGGTCAGGCGATGGGCTCGACCCAGATGTTGCGGTAGAACAGGTTCGCGCCGGGGTCGCCATGGTCCTGCAGGCGGATCTTGCCGGCGGACGGGCCCTCGGCCGCGCCGTTGCCGGTCGGACCGTCGATGGCCACGTTGTTGTGCACCGTCACGCCGTTCCACACGACCGTCACCCTGGCGTTGTCCGTCTTGGTGCCGGAGGCGTTGTACTTCGCCGCGCGGAACGTGACGTCGTACGTCTGCCACGTCTGCGGGGCGGTCGCGGCGTTGCTCGTCGGCGCGATCTTGTTGTAGATCGACGCGCACTCGTCGATGCCGATGCTCGTGTCACCGAACGAGTCGAGCACCTGCAGCTCGTAGCGGTCCTGCAGGTAGATGCCGCTGTTGGCGCGCTGCTGCCCGGTCACCTCCGGGGGCAGGTTCGGCAGCCAGAACTCGATGTGCAGCCGGAAGTCGCCGAAGCTCTCCTTGCTGCGGATGTCGCCGCCGAGCACCTCGACCCCGCCGTTGCCCAGCGGCCACGTCACCGCGGCGCCGCCGGAGCCCTCGAACCTGCTCATGTTCTGGCCGTCGAACAGCACGACCCGGCCGGGGTTGGCGCCGCCGGACGCGTACGCCTCGAACTCGTAGATCCGGGCGGCACCGTTGCCGTCGCTGGCCGGGGTGGTGACGTTGAGCCGCAGGTACCGCGCCTGCACGGCGGTGAAGTCGTGCGTCGTGGAGCCCAGCGTGTTGCCGGTGACCGTCGCGACCGTCGTCCACGCGGTGCCGTTGGTGCTCACCTGCAGGTTGAAGTCGCGGGTGTTCCAGGCGCTGTTCTCGCCGCCGGCGCCGGCGTGCTTGAGCACGATCCGGCCCACGCTCTGGCTCGCGCCGAGGTCGACCTGCATCCACTTCGACGCGCCGAGCGAGCACCACTTGTCGGTGTTGCCGCCGTTGACGCTGCCGTTGACCGCCTTGTCCGGGCCCTCCGCCGTGGCGCACGAGCTGTCGGCCGTGGTGGCCTTGCCCTGCGCCAGGTTCCCGGTCGCCGGCGGCGCCGTGCCGCCGTAGGCCTCGAGCTCGTAGACGCGCGCGGCGGCGTTGCCGTCGCTGGCCGGGGTGGTGACGTTGAGCCGGATGTAGCGGGCCTGCGTCGCGGTGAAGTTGTGCGTGGTCGTGCTCGCCGTGTTGCCGGTGACGGTCGCGACCGTCGTCCACGCGGTGCCGTTGGTGCTCACCTGGACGTTGAAGTCCCGGGTGTTCCACGCGGTGTTCTCGCCGCCGGTACCTGCGTGCTGCAGCACCACCTTGTTCACGCTCTGGCTGGCGCCCAGGTCGGCCTGCAGCCACTTGGTGGCGCCCTGCGAGCACCACTTGTCGAGGTTGCCGTTGGTGGTGGTGCCGTTGACGGCCCGCTGCGGGTTCTCCGACGTGCTGCACGAGCTGTCGGCGGTGGCGGTCTTGCCCAGCGCGAGGTTGACCGGCGGGACCTGGCCCGGGATCGCGTTGAGCGTGTACCAGACCTCGGTGCTCCACAGCGACTGGCCGTTGGCGGCGGCGAACGGCTTGGGCGAGCGGATGTGCACGACCCGGCCGGCCTTCAGCCCGTTGATGACCAGGGTGACCTTCTTGCCGTCGGCGGACAGCGTCGCCGAGGACACCGTCAGCGTCTCCTCGTCGATCTTCGGGCCGCCGTAGGCGGCGGTCGGCACGTACCGCCACTGCTTCACCCGGTACTTGCTGGCCAGGGCGCTGGCGGTGGCGGCCGACAGCGGCTGGGTGTACTCGAGCTCGAACCCGTTCGGCGTGGCCCGGGTGGCGAGGATGTCGAAGACGTTGTTGCCGTTCGGGGTCAGCTTCTGCAGGCCGTACAGCAGCTTGCCGGACTGGCCCCAGTTGCCGCCGGCACCGAGACCGCCGACGTAGACCGCGCCGTCCGGGCCGACGTTGACCTCGGAGACGCCGGCCTCGAGGCCCTGCGTGAGCCGGAACAGGGCGCCCTGGTACTCGCCGTTGACCTTCTCCACGTAGGCGCGCTGCAGGCCGCCGTACGTGACGTCACCGATGAGGAACTGCCCGGCGTACAGGCCGCTCTGCATCAGCATCGGGGTGCTGGGGGAGTTGCCGATCTCGTTCTGCGGCAGCCACAGCACCGGCTGGCTGATCGGCGCGTTGTCGAACGGGCCCTGCGGGTTGAGGAAGTGGTTGTAGAAGCGGCCCTGCTGGATCTGCAGCAACTTCGACGCGGGCTGGTAGCCGCCCTGGTTGTCGGTGACGAAGATGCTGTTCTCCGGCCCCCAGCCGATGCCGTGCGGCGTACGCAGGCCGCCAGCGACGTAGGTGACCTGGCCGTTGCTGGCGTTGATCTTGATCGTGGTGCCGCGGTTGGCGATGCCCTGCGGGTTCGTCGTCGCGCCGCCGTAGTCGATGGACACCGACAGGTTCACGTAGAAGAAGCCGTCCTGGTACAGCAGACCGAACGCGAACTCGTGGAAGTTGCCGTCATACGGCCAGGTCGCGACGGTCTGGTACTGGTCGGCGACCTCGTCGCCGGTGGTGTCGACGAGCCGGGTGAGCCGCGCCTTCTCCGACACGTAGACGACGCCGTTGACGACCTTCAGGCCCATCGGCTCCTTGAGGTTGCTGCCGATGCGCTTGGTGGTGACGTTGGCCGGCGAGGTCGCCCCGCCGGTGTTGCCGAGGATCCAGACCTCGCCCGCCTGGGAGGTGCCGGACTGGTCGCTGCCGCCCCAGGTCGAGATGACCATGCGCCCGTCGGGCAGCCAGTCCATGCCGGTGACCTTCGGCTCGAAGCCGCCGGGCCGCAGGTTCGTCAGCGTGAAGTTCGGGTGGACCGAGGTCAGCGGCAGGCCGTCGCCGGGGGAGTCGCCGGCCGTCTCGCACTCCTTGCGCCCGGGCGCGGTGACCCGCACGACCCCGGCGTCGGTGCTGAGCGCCGAGTTCGGCACGGTCACGAACGACGACGAGCCCGGCGTCTGCCACTGCAGCGTGAGCTGCTGCCCGCCGCCCGCCTCGAAGAAGTCGATGCGCAGCGAGTGGTATCCGGTGCTCAGCTGGACGGCGCCGTCCTTGGCGGTCGCGCCGTGCAGCCCGTCGTGGTTGATGACAACGTTGTCATCGATCACGAGGCGCGAGCCGTCGTCGCTGATCAGCCGGAACGTGTAGTTGCCGGCCGTGGCGATGTTGACGTTGCCGATGACCTGCGTGAGGAAGTTGTCCTCCAGGCCGAACTGGGCCGAGGTGGTCCAGTCGACGGTCGGCATGAGCTTGTCGACGTTCGGCGTCTGTGCGGCCTTCAGCGTGCAGAGGTTGCTCAGGGGTGTCTGCAGGTCGAAGGTGCGCATCGTGACGCCGGGCTCCTGCGGCGGCGGCGCGGCGGCGGCGCCGGCCGAGGGCAGGACCAGCGCCGTGGCGACAAGGGTGGAGGCGAGGGCACCCACGATCGGGATGCGCATGCGCCGGGGCGGGACGGGCACGGTTCCTCCAGGGAAGCGGGACGCTCCGCCCGAAGCGCGGCATGCCGCTGACGACGGCGCGCTTCGGACAACGGGCGGGCATCGGTGTCGATGTCCTGCGGGTTGCCTGGCACGCCGATGCCTGGCGCGGCCAATCTATGGGGCTTTCATACCTGTGTCTAGATGTTTCGATGCGGATGCGCGAACTTTCTTGCACGGTGATCGGAAGATTTAAGTTTTGCGGTCGCATAGGTTGGTCTGATGACGTTCGACGTCGACCGATGGTCCCGCCGCCACCTCGGCGCACCCGTCGCGGAGGTCGTGTTCAGCGGCGGTCATCTGTCGCGTGTGTACGGCGTCCGCCTGGCCGACGCCCGCGCCGTGGTCGTCAAGGCGCGGGCGCACTCGCCGCGGCTCGACGCGTGCACGGCGGTCCAGCGGGCGCTGTGGCAGGCGGGGTTCCCGGCACCCGAACCTCTCGCCGGCCCGGTCGTGGAGGACGGCGTCGCGGTGACCGTCGAGGTGCTCGTGCCCGGGGGAGCGACGGCGCCGTCGACCGATCCCGCGCGGCGGTTCGCGACGCTGCTCGCCCGGTTCGTCGCCCTCGCCCCGCCGCCGTCGACCCTCGGCACCCTCACCCCCGCGCCGCCGTGGACGGCGTGGGACCACGACGTGCCCGGCATCTGGCCCGCCGCCGACGACCGCGACGACGACCTCAACGCCGCACCCCCGACGCCGTGGCTCGACGAGCTCGGCACCCACGTCCGGGAGCGCCTCACCCGCTTCGCGCAGACACCGGCCGGCCGCCGGCTCGTGACCGGCCACGGCGACTGGGAGGCGCAGAACCTCCGCTGGACCGGCGACGACCCCCTCGCCGTGCACGACTGGGACAGCGTCATCACCGCCCCCGAGGCCGTCGTGGTCGGCCTCGCCGCCGCCGTATGGCCCTGCGGCCTGGTGCCCCGCGCCGCCACCGTCGACGAGACCGCGCAGTTCCTGGACGAGTACCAGCGCGCGTCCGGCCGCACCTGGCCGCCCGACGAGCTGGGTGCGAGCTGGGCCGCCGGCCTGTGGGTGTCGGCGTACAACACGAAGAAGGCCACCCTGGACGGACTGCCGTGGCTGTCCCAGCACGAGGCCGCGCAGCGCCTCGCGCTCAGCGGGAGCGGGTGACGCGATTGAGGAGGACATCCGTGGCTGTCGGTGACAGTTCCCGTTCATGGACGACCGTGCCGGATCCGCAGATGAGCGCCTGGGGGGATGTGTTCGACGCCTCCGAGGAGGGGGAGACGCTGTCGGCCCCCTGCCCGGTGTGCGGTGCGACCACACTGCATCGGTGGTTCGATCTGCACCGGGTCGACCCGCGGACAGTCGCCGGCCGGCCGTGGCAGGGGCGCGGAAGCCAATGGCAATGGTGTGGCTCGTGTCGGTCCTACCTGCACAGCAGCGGTCTGGTGCCGATGTGGTGGAGAACGGACATCGAGATCGACCCTTCGGTGCTGACGCATCAACCCGGCCCGATAGACGACGTCGTCTCGCGGATGGAGTGACGTCCAGTGCCTTTCACCGGACGGGGTCAGCCGGTTTCGCCGTCGATGCGCTGGCGGAGGAGGTCGGCGTGGCCGTTGTGGCGGGCGTACTCCTGGATCAGGTGGAGGTACACGGCGCGCAGGGACATCGGGCCGCGCAGCGAGTCGATGAAGCTGTCGTCGAGGGAGGCGGACGCGACCGCGGCCCGGGACGACCGCCACTCGGCGATGAGCCGGTCGTAGTCGGCCTCCGCCGTTTCGCCGTCGGCCTCGTCGAAGGCGGCGTCCTTCGCGTCGGCGCGGCGGTACAGGAACGGCACGGGCGTGCCGCGGAAGCGGGTGTGGAACCACTCGCGCTCGACGTCGGTGACGTGGCGCAGCAGGCCGAGCAGGGACAGGGTCGACGGGGGACAGGAGCGCTGCGCCAGCTCCTCGCCGGTCAGGCCGGTGCACTTGCCCACGAGCACGGCGCGTTGCCAGTCGAGGAAGCCTTCGAGGAGGGTCCGCTCGTCGGCGACGAGCGAACCCCCGAACGGTGGCGGCTCGGGTGCGGTCCACGTCATAGGCGGATCATGCCACGCCGCGGAGCTCAGCCGAGGCCGAGGATGTCCGGTTTGACCGAGAGGAGGGTGTCCTCGACGGCGGCCACGACGTCGCGCGGGGCGTGGGCGAGGAACAGCGCGGCGAGGGCGAGGTCGACGACCCGCGTGTAGTGGGCGTCGGTGATCCCGAAGCCGCGGTGCGACTCGCCGAGCTCGCGGCCGGTGTACTCGGCCGGCCCGCCGAGCACCTGGGCGAGCAGCGCCGCCATGTGCCGCTTGAGCGACTCGACGGTGACGCGCTCGAAGTAGGGGGACAGCTCCTCGTCGGTGAGGATCCACGTGTACAGCTGGTCGACGACGTGCTTGATGGCCGGGCCGCCGCCGACCCGGGCGTACATGGAAACCGCGGTCGTCATCATCGCCTCACCGGGGTGAAAGGGCATCGACGGGCGGCAGTGTAGCCACGGTTTGTTTCGGCCGATGACCGAGTCGTGTCGCAGCGGGAACGGTGACGTGGCAACGTATGCGGTATGTCCGTCCATCCCCGCGCCGGAGCTCAGGCGCAGCGCTCCGACCTCGTCGACGTCCCGCGACTCATCACCAGCTACTACGCCGAGCACCCAGACGTCGCGGACCCCGCGCAGCAGGTCGCGTTCGGCACGTCCGGGCACCGCGGCTCGAGCCTGCGCCGCTCGTTCAACGAAGACCACATCGTCGCCGTCAGCCAGGCGATCTGCGAGTACCGGGCGGTCCAGGGGTACACCGGGCCGTTGTTCCTCGGCAAGGACACGCACGCCCTGTCGGAGCCCGCGACGGTCAGCGCCCTCGAGGTGTTCGCGGCCAACGGGGTGCAGGTGCTCGTCGACAGCCGCGACGGGTACACGCCGACGCCGGCGCTGTCACACGCGATCCTCACCCACCGGCACCTCGGGGCGGACGGGGTCGTGGTCACCCCGTCGCACAACCCGCCGGAGGACGGCGGCTTCAAGTACAACCCGCCGCACGGCGGGCCCGCCGACACCGACGTCACGAAGTGGATCCAGGACCGGGCCAACGCGCTGCTCGCCGACAACCTCAACGGCGTCAAGCGCATCCCGTACGCGCGGGCGAAGGAGGCGGCCGGACGGTTCGACTTCCTCGCCGCGTACGTCGACGACCTGCCGTCCGTCATCGACATGGCCGCGATCGCCGACGCGAAGGTCCGCATCGGCGCGGATCCGCTCGGCGGGGCCAGCGTCGCGTACTGGGGCGCCATCGCCGAACGGCACAAGCTGGACCTGACCGTGGTCAACCCCGACGTCGACCCGACGTTCGGCTTCATGACCCTCGACTGGGACGGCAAGATCCGGATGGACTGCTCGTCGCCCAACGCGATGGCGTCGCTGATCGGCAAGCGTGCCGACTACCAGGTCGCGACCGGCAACGACGCCGACGCGGACCGGCACGGGATCGTCACCCCCGACGCGGGCCTGATGAACCCCAACCACTTCCTCGCCGTCGCCATCCAGTACCTGTTCCAGGCCCGCGACGGCTGGCGCGCCGACGCGGCCATCGGCAAGACGCTCGTGTCGTCGTCGATGATCGACCGGGTCGCGGCGGACCTCGGCCGGACCCTCATCGAGGTCCCCGTCGGGTTCAAGTGGTTCGTGCCCGGGCTGCTGGACGGCTCCGTCGGGTTCGGCGGCGAGGAGAGCGCCGGCGCGTCGTTCCTGCGCCGCGACGGGCAGGTGTGGACGACGGACAAGGACGGCCTGCTGCTGTGCCTGCTCGCCGCGGAGATCATCGCGACGACCGGCCGGTCGCCGAGCGAGCACTACGCCGACCTCGTCGCGCGGCACGGCGCCCCGGCGTACGCGCGGATCGACGTCGCCTCCACCCGGGAGGAGAAGGCGGTGCTGGGCAAGCTGTCGCCGGAGCAGGTGACGGCGACCGAGCTGGCGGGTGAGCCGATCACGGCGAAGCTGACCGCCGCGCCCGGCAACGGCGCCCCGATCGGCGGGCTGAAGGTCGTCACCGCGTCCGGCTGGTTCGCGGCACGGCCGTCCGGGACCGAGGACGTGTACAAGGTGTACGCCGAGTCGTTCCAGGGCCCGGAGCACCTGGAGCGCATCCAGCAGGAGGCCCGCGGCGTCGTCTCCGCCGCACTGTCAGGCTGAACGAGGAAGGCCCGGCCCCCGAGGGGCCGGGCCTTCGAACGACGGTGGATCAGGCGGCGCGGGCCGCGGCCGGACGCTGCTTGAACGCCCGCTGCAGCTGCACCACGATCGACCACGTCACCTCGCCGACCGGGCGGGCGCCGTTGACCTGGATGAGCAGCTCGCGCTGCTGGTAGTAGTCCAGCAGCGGGCGGGTCTTCTCCTCGTACACCTTGATGCGGTGCTTGATGACGTCGACGGTGTCGTCGGCGCCGCGGGCCCGGGCCAGCATCCGGCGGGTCAGCTCTTCCTCGGGGACGTCGAGATGGACGGCGATCTGCACGCCGACGCCGAGGGCACCGGCGGTGCGGTACGCCGCCTCGGCCTGCTCGACGGTCCGCGGGAAGCCGTCCAGGACGTAGCCGCCGTCGGCGTTCGCCGCGAGGACCGGTTTGCGGAGCATGTCCATGATGATCGAGTCGGGGACCAGTTCACCCTTGTTGACCAGCTCCTCGACCGTGCGGCCGATCGTCGTGCCCTCCGCGATGTTCTTGCGCAGGAGGTCGCCGCTGGCGATGTGGGTGATGCCGAACTGCTGCGCGATGAGCTGCGCCTGGGTGCCCTTGCCGGCCCCGGGTGCGCCGATCATGAGGATTCGCTTCGCGCGTGGTGCCGCCGACTGCATTGTCATCTGCACACCCCTTCTTGGCGTTTGAGGTGAAAAAGGTGGTGAAACGGGTGCCGGCCGACGCCGATGGTCCAGCATCCCACCTCGATGTCCGAGGTGGGCTGTGTGTCAGCTGTGAATTACCGCATTGCGATCCATGGGTCCGGTAGGGAATACCGGACCCATGGATGGGTAACCGGACTTACCGGGTGCCGAGCAGGTCCACCACGAAGACGAGTGTCTCGTTGGGCTTGATCAGGCCGCCGCCGGCACCCCGGGCGCCGTAGCCCAGGTGCGGCGGGATGACCAGCTTGCGCCGGCCGCCGACCTTCATGCCGGCCACGCCCTGGTCCCAGCCGGCGATGACCTGGCCCTGGCCGAGCCCGAAGTCGAACGTGCCGCCACGGTTCCACGACGCGTCGAACTCCTTGCCCGTCGACAGCGACACGCCCACGTAGTGGACGCTGACCTGCTGACCCGGGCGGGCCTCCGCGCCGTCACCGACGGTGAGGTCCTCGATCACCAGGTCGGCGGGCGGCGGGCCGTCGGGCAGGGTCACGTCGGGCTTGCTGAGCGCCATGCGAAAACTCCTCGGCGGGATGCGGTTGCTGCGGTACCTTGCAGCGTCCATCCTGCCGTACGCGTTGACGTGTGGCGCGCGACCACCCCGCAAACAGCCCTTGGATGAGGCGCAGGGCGCGTCGTACATTGAAGGCGATGACGGACGGCAAGCGCCCCTGCGCGCCGGTGCGGCAAGCGTACTGGCTGGTCATCGGCGCACTCACGCTGGCCGCGACGCAGGCGGTCGCGGCCACGATCCTCCTCGCCCGGTTCGGCGCCGTCCACCGGGCGCACGGGCCGTGGTCGGTCGCCGAGCAGGCCCAGGCCGACAGCGTCCACGCCCGGCTCGCCGTCGCCGTCGTCCTCGGCGCCGGGATCGCCGTCCTGCTCGCCGGCGCCGCGCTCGCCGTCCCGCGCCGCACCACCCGCACCCGCGCCGCCGTCGGCGCCGCCGCCGCGTTCGCCGGGACCGCGCTGCTGCTCGGCGTCACCCTCGCCGCCGACAACGCCGTCCTCGCCGCCGGTGCCGCGGAGCTCGCCGACCTGGAGCGGCTGCTGCCCGTGTGGTTCTCGGCACTGTCGTCGGGCGTGGTCACCGGCGTCGTCGTCCTGCTCGGCGCCGCGCTGCTGCGGATGGGCCGGGACACCGCCGTCGAGTACTACCAGCACCACCGCCCGCCGACGGGCTGGCGTGGGTTCACCTCCTGGCACGACATCGTCAACCGGTGATCACGGCTTGGTGAACGGGGTCGCCCGGCGCGGTGGCGGTCCTTACCCTGGCGGCGGTGAACGACGACCTCCGGCTCGACCCGCCGCCCGCCGCCGTCCGGCAGGCGTTCTGGCTGGCCGCCATCGGGCTCCTGCTGATCCTCGCCAAGACCGTCGCCGGCGCGACGCTGCTGGCCGGCTTCGACGACACGTACCAGGCCATCAAGCCGTCGAACCCGTTCGACGTCGGCGACGATGCCGCCAACGGCATCGAGCTGCGGCTCACCGTGGCCGTGCTGATCGGCGCCGTCGTGACGGTCATGCTCGGCCTCGCCGCGGCGGCCGTCGCGCGGCGCGCCGACACCAGCCGCGGCCTCGTCGGGGTCCTGGCGCTCGTCGCCGGGGTCGCGCTCGTCCTGGGCGTGGTGTTCAGCCCTGAGAACGCGGTCAGCCCCGATGACGCCGCCTCGCTCGCGTGGCTGGAGACGCTGATCCCCGCCTGGTTCCAGACGCTGTCCTCGGTGGCGGTGTTCGGGGTGGTGCTGCTGTTCGGCGTCGCGTTCCTCCGGATGGGCCGGCCCGCGGCCGCCGGGTACTACCAGGACTACGACCCGGGCGCCCGGTGGGGTGGCTACGGGTCCTGGCTGGAACTCCTCCGCCGCGGCCGATGAGCGCCCACCCGGCGCGGCCTACGCTGGACGGGATGGCCGCCCGCCCAGCCCAGCGCCGCCGCCCGGCCGCCCCCGTGCGGCGGGCGTTCTGGCTGGTCGTGGCCGCGATCGTCCTGCTCGGCGCGCAGACCGCCGCGGCCGCGGTGCTGCTCGCCCGGTTCGCCGGGGCCTACGCCGCGCACGCCCCGTGGAGCATCCGCGAGCAGGAGCAGATCGACAGCATGCACATCCGGCTGGCGCTCACCGTCGTGCTGGGCGCCGGGATGGCGTTGCTGCTCGTCGGCGTCGCGACGGCGGTCCCGCGCCGGCACACCGGCACCCGGCTGCTGGTCGGGTCCGCGGCCCTGCTCGCCGGGGTCGTGCTGCTGCTCGGTGTCGTCGTCAACCCCGACAACGCGCTGCTCGCCTACGGCGCGGCCGAGGAGCAGCACCTGTACAAGGTGCTGCCGCTGTGGTTCTCCGCGCTCTCCTCGACCGCGGTCACCGGCGTGCTGGCGGCGCTGACCGCCGCGTTCGTGCTGCTCGGCCGGGACGCCGCCCACGACTATTACCAGTACCACGGCCCCGACAACGCCTGGACCGGCTTCAGCGGCTGGTCGGCCGGCACCCGCCGGACCTAGGCCCGGGCGTCGCGGAGGGCGTCGAGCATCGCCTCCGCCACGCCGGTCGCGCTGGCCGGGTTCTGGCCCGTGACGAGGCGGCCGTCGCGGACCACGTGCGGCTGCCACGGCGCCGCGCCGGTGTGCCGCGCGCCGAGCGCCTCGAGGCGCCGCTGCAGGGAGAACGGCACCACCTCGGTCAGCCCGACCGCCTGCTCCTCCTCGTCGGTGAACCCGGCGACGTCCCGGCCCGCGAGGAGGTGCCCGCCGCCGGTCAGCGTGACGCCGACCAGGCCGGCCGGCCCGTGGCAGACCGCACCGACGACCCCGCCCCGCTCGTACACCTGCCGCACCAGTGACTGGAGCGCCGTGCTGCCGGGGAAGTCCCACATCGTGCCGTGCCCGCCGGCCAGGAACACCGCGTCGAACGCGGCCGGGTCGACGTCGGCGACGGCCGGGGTGTCGTGGCCGAGGGCGGCGAGGAAGTCCTCGTGGCCGTCGGTGCCGCCGTCGCGGGGCGGGTCGCCGCCGAGGACCGACGCCACCGTCACGGTGTGCCCGGCCTTAGTGAACACCTCCCACGGGTGCGCCGCCTCCGACACGTAGAACCCGGTGCTCCGGCCGGTGTCGCCGAGGGTCGCGTGGCTGGTCAGGACGATCAGGGTCGCTGTCATGCGGACAGCTTCGCCCGCCGGAAGCCATCGGCGCCAATAGCCTCAGGCGGGCATTACCATAGGAATTCCTATGGCGATCTCCCTCGACCTGCTGCGCACGTTCCTCGCCGTGCACCGGGAGGGCTCCGTCACCGGCGCCGCCCGCCGCCTCGCCCTGTCGCAGCCGACCGTCACCGCCCAGCTCCAGGCCCTCGAGGCGGCGCTCGGCCGGCCGCTGTTCGTGCGGCAGCCCCGCGGCGTCACCCCGACCCCGGCCGCGGACCTGCTCGCCCGGCAGGTCGCCGGCCCGCTCGACGACCTCGCCGGCGTCGCCGAACGCCCCGAGGAGGGCACCGTCCGGCTCGGCGGCGCCGCCGAGTTCCTCACCGACCTGGTCCTGCCCGCGCTCGCCGGGCTCGTCGCCGGCGGCCTGAAGCTGCGGGTCACGCTCGGCCTGTCCGACGACCTCGCCGACGCGCTCGGCACCGGCGCCCTCGACCTGGCCGTCCTCACCAGCCGCCCGCGCCGCCGCCAGCTGCGTGGCGAGCCGCTCTACGACGAGGAGTTCGTGCTCGTCGCCGCGACCGCCCGCGACGTCGCGACCACCCCGCTGGTCAGCTACGCCGAGGAGCTGCCGATCATCCGCCGGTACTGGCGCAGCGTCTTCGACCAGCGGCAGCACCGCACCGCCGACGTGGTCGTGCCCAACCTGCACGCCGTCCGCGCCCTCGTCCTGGCCGGCGCCGGGTGCAGCGTGCTGCCCGAATACCTGGTCCGGGCGGACCTCGAGGCGGGCCGCCTGGTGCTGCTGCACGACCCGCCGGTCCCGCCGCTGAACACGCTGTTCCTCGCCCACCGCGACGGCCCGCTGCCCCCCGCCGCGGCCGCGGTCCGCGCCCGGCTGCTGGCCACGTTCCGCGGTGTTTCGCCAACCGAAACGTTGCCGCGCTAGGTTCGAGCGGTGACCCAGCCTTTGGACCTGCCCCGCACCGTGGGCGAGCTGCGCGCCAGCGGCCACCGGTTCCGCACCGTCAAGGAAGAACTGCGCGACAACCTCCTCGCCAAGCTCCGCAGCGGCGAGCCCCGATTCCCCGGCGTCGTCGGCTACGACGACACCGTCCTGCCCGAGCTCGAGCGGGCCATCCTGGCCGGCCACGACCTGGTCCTGCTCGGCGAGCGCGGTCAGGGCAAGACCCGCGTCATCCGGGGCCTCGTGTCGCTGCTGGACGAGTGGACCCCGGTCATCGCCGGGTCGGAGCTCAACGAGCACCCGTATGCGCCGATCACGCCCGCGTCGCGGCGCCTCGCGACCGAGGCCGGCGAGGCGCTGCCGGTCGACTGGCTGCACCGTTCGATGCGCTACGGGGAGAAGCTCGCCACCCCGGACACGTCGGTCGGCGACCTGATCGGCGACGTCGACCCGATCCGGGTCGCGCAGGGCCGGACCCTCGGCGACCCGGAGACCATCCACTTCGGACTCGTCCCGCGCACCAACCGCGGCATCTTCGCCGTCAACGAGCTGCCCGACCTCGCCGAGCGCATCCAGGTGTCGCTGCTCAACGTGCTGGAGGAGCGCGACATCCAGGTCCGCGGCTACCAGCTGCGCCTGCCGCTGGACGTGCTGCTCGTCGCCAGCGCCAACCCCGAGGACTACACCAACCGCGGCCGGATCATCACGCCGCTGAAGGACCGCTTCGGCGCGGAGATCCGCACCCACTACCCCCTCGACCTGGAGCTGGAGACCGACCTGATCCAGCAGGAGGCGCAGCTCGTGGCGCAGGTCCCCGGCCACGTGATCGAGGTCCTGGCCCGGTTCACCCGGGCCGTGCGCGAGTCGCCGGCGGTCGACTCCCGCTCCGGCGTGTCCGCCCGCTTCGCCATCGCCGCCGCCGAGACCGTGGCCGCGTCCGCGCTGCGCCGCGGCGGGCTGCTCGGCGACGACAAGCCCGTCGCCCGGGTCGGCGACACGGTCAGCGTCACCAGCACCCTGCGCGGCAAGGTCGAGTTCGACAGCGGCGAGGAGGGCCGCGAGATCGAGATCCTCGCGCACCTGCTGCGCACCGCGACCGCCGACACGTTCCGGTCCCGGCTCGCCGGCCTGGACCTGTCCGGCTTCACCGACCTCGTCGCCGAGGGGCAGGTCATCGAGACCGGCGAGCTCGCCGGCGCCGACGACATCCTGCAGCAGGTCGGCACCGTGCCCGGCCTGGCGAAGGTCCTGGAGCGGCTCGGGCTCGGCGACGCGCCCAGCCGCGGCGAGGCCGCCGCCGGCATCGAGTTCGTCCTGGAAGGCCTGCACCTCACCAGACGGCTGTCCAAGGACCTCACCGAGGACGGCCGCACCGTCTACGGAGGCTGAGCACGTGCGTCACAACAGGTTCCGGTACGGGGCGTGGCGCGGCGGGCCCGACCCGCTCGCCCCGCCGTACGACGTGCGTGCCGCCGTCGACCAGGTCGGCGCCGAGGTCCTCGACGGCGGCAGCCTCCGCGACGCCCTGCGCAACCTGCTGCGCAGTGGTCCCCAGGGACCCGACGGCGGTCGCGGCCTCGACGACCTGCTCGCCAGGGCGCGGCGGCTGCGGCGCGAGGCGATGCGCCGCGGCGACCTCGACGGCGCCGTCACCCGCGCCCAGCAGCTGCTCGACCAGGCGGTCGCCACCGAACGCGACGCCCTGACGGCGATCGACTCCGACGACGCCCGGTTCGCGGAGGCGCAGTTGGCCAACCTGCCGCGCTCCACGTCCCGGGCGGTATCGGAGTTGTCCGAATACCAGTGGACGTCGCCGGAGGCGAAGGCGCTCTACGACCAGATCCTCGACCAGCTGCGCGACGAGGTCGTCGGGCAGCGCTTCCAGGGCATGAAGGAGGCGCTGCAGGACCCCGCGATGGCCGCGCGGATGCGGGACATGCTGCAGGACCTCAACGAACTGCTCGCCAAGCACGCCCGCGGGGAGAACACCGACGACGCGTTCGCGCAGTTCATGGCGCAGCACGGCGACTTCTTCCCCGAGCGGCCCGGATCGGTGGACGAGCTCGTGGACGCGCTCGCCCGCCGCGCCGCCGCCGGGGAGCGGCTCATGCGCTCGCTCAGCCCGCAGCAGCGCGCCGAGCTGCAGTCGCTGATGGAGCAGTCCCTCGGCAGCCTCGCCGGGGAGATGGCCGCCCTCACCGACAACCTCCGCGCGCTGCGCCCCGACCTGAACTGGGGCCGCGGCGAGCGGGTCCGCGGCGACCGCGACCTCGGCTACGGCGAGGCCGCCGGCGCCCTGGAGGAGATCGGCGACCTCGACGACCTGATCGACCAGCTCGGCCAGGAGCACCCCGGCGCCACCCTCGACGACGTCGACGTCGAGTCCGTCGAACGGCAGCTCGGCCGCTCCGCCGCCGACGACCTGCGCCGGCTGCGGGAGCTGGAGCAGCAGCTGCGCCGCCAGGGCTGGGTCACCCGCGGCGCCGACGGGCTCACGCTCAGCCCGAAGGCGCTGCGCCGGCTCGGCGGCACCGCGCTGCGCACCGTCTTTGCCGACCTCACCGCCGGCCGGCGCGGGCAGCACGACCTGCGCGACGCCGGCGCCGCGGGCGAGCTCACCGGGGCGTCCCGGCGCTGGCAGTACGGCGACGAGCAGCCGATCGACGTCGTGCGCACCATCGGCAACGCCGTGCGCCGCCAGGCCACCGGCGGCACCGCCGTCCTGCCGATCGGGCTGGACGTCGAGGACTTCGAGATCGCCGAGACCGAGCGGCGGGTGTCCGCCGCCGTCGCGCTCTGCGTCGACCTGTCCTTCTCGATGATGGCCGACGGCCGCTGGGGACCGATGAAGCAGGCCGCGCTGGCGCTGTCCCACCTCGTCGCGACCCGCTTCCCGCAGGACGCCCTCCAGATCATCGGGTTCGGCCGGTACGCGACGAAGCTGTCCGTCGAGGAGCTGGCGGCCGTCGAGCCCGACTACGTGCAGGGCACCAACCTGCAGCACGCGCTCATGCTCGCGGGGCGGCACCTGCGCCGGCACCCGGGCTCCGACCCGGTCGTCCTCGTCGTCACCGACGGTGAGCCGACCGCGCACCTGCTCGAGGACGGCACGTCGTACTTCCGCTGGCCGTCGACCCGCGAGACGGTCACCGCGACCGTGCACGAGGTCGACCAGCTCACCCGCTACGGCGCGGTGCTCAACCTGTTCATGCTCGGCGAGGACCCCGGCCTGCGCCGCTTCGTCGATGCCGTCGCCCGGCGCAGCGGCGGGCGGGTCTTCACCCCGGACGCCGATGACCTGGGCAGATATGTCGTCTCCGACTACATCCGAGCCCGCCGGGGCCGCCGCGGGTGATCGGTGTTTCAGAAGTCGAGGGGGAGGGGTACCTGAAGAGCGTCCATGCAACACCCCCTCCTCCCCGGGAGCTGAAGATGATCGTCCTCGGCCTGATCCTGTTCCTGCTCGGGCTCTTCCTGCACGTCGGCATCCTGGAAACGATCGGCATCGTGTTGCTGATCGTGGGCGCGGTGCTGTGGATCCTGGGTGCCGTCGGCCGCCCCCTCGCCGGGCGCCGTCACTATTGGTGACCCTCCTACGCGACCCGATGGCCGGCGGCTTCCCGCCGGCCATCGCCGTGTCCGGACCCCTTGCCAGCTGTGGCCATATGGCTGTAGAGTGACGGTGCGTGCCGCAGAGCCTCCTGGAATTCTCCGGATTCTCCGCGCGGACAATCCTGTTCCTCTGTCGCCGATCCATGGACAACCGCCGCAAGCTGCGGTGCCATCAATCTTTCATTCGGATACGAATGACCGTGGAATTCGACCGGGAACGCGGCGAAATCCCGGAGATCACGCTCTGTTGTTGATCACGCCGGGCCTCCGATGATGTTGGCTTACCCCGCCTGAATGATCACGCGGGGTGCCCGATTAGGAGGATCACATGGGCACAGCGGACACGGAAGACCCGCACGACGACCGCCGCGCCGAAGACCGGTCCGGCGCCGCCATCACCATCGCCGCGCTCGCCGCCGTCTTCGGCCTCGCGGCCCTCACCGTCGTCCGGGGCGCCGGACCCGCCGAGGTCACCGCCCTGGTCGTCGCGTGCGCGGCCGCCGCGGAGCGACTCGTCCGCCGCCGGCGCGGCGCAACGGCAACCCGGCGACCGCGACGGCAGTGGGGGCCTCCCGCTGCAACGAAAGACCCCCGTCCCCAGATCGCTGAACCCTCGAGAAGGTCCGACCGGGAGCTCAACGGTCCGCTCGACACCCCTGACCTCAGGCCGCGTGACCGTGGCGTTACCGAATGCGGCGACGTTACCTCATTGTTGTCAACGCATCCAGGGTCGGACGGTGCGGTTCCCACCGAGGTCAGGCCAGCGACGCTCGCCGATGTGGCCGGCGGCGGCGGCCCTGCAGTTGCTGGTCGGCGCCGGACGGACCGATCGCTTTCCGCCACCCGGTCACCGCTGCGCTGACGGTCGGACAGCCCGGGAGCAATCGAACCCCGACGATGTGTCGGCTATCCGGTCGATTGTTTGAGTGGCGAACCCCACAGTCCTGGTGGCAAACTGCCGCGAGTCGGGAAGCGTGCCGTACGGCTGCAAACGGGCGGCACATTGACGCATCCCGCGCCCTGAAGATCGCTGATCCGGTGAGGCGGCGCCCTACAAACCCTCAGTAGGGCGTCCCCGCCGGGTGGAAACTCGAGAATCGCACGCACCGGAAACGGAAGTCATGACCGAACCCCGAGGCGCGAACAACCACGCCCAGCCCCCGCCCACCGACGGCAGGAAACCCGGCCGGCGGGAAGCCCCCGTCACCAGCTTCGGCCCGGCCGCGCAACACGCCCGCCGGGCCCGCGCGGCGCGGGTCGCCGGAGGCAGCCCGTCGTACAAGGCCGTCGGCAAGGCCGCACGGATGAGCGAGACCGTCGCCTGCGACGTCGCCAGCCCGAAGCGGCTCCCCACCGTCCAGCAGTGCACCGCGTTCCTCACCGCCGTCGCGCGGGACGGCACGCCCATCACGCAATGGTGCCCCGATCATGCCGAGTACGAGCGCCGCGCGGCGCTCTTCCGGCCCGACCTCACCGGCGTCGACGACCGCCCCGCGATGCGGAGCGCGGCCGGCGCGGCCCTCGCCGCCGACGGTGTCACCGACCAGGAGGTCCTCCGGCGCCGCGCCGAGGCGCTCAAGCACCCGGTGCCGAAGGAACTGCCGGGTCCCGTGCCGGACGAGGCGCAGCTGCTCGCCGAGGCGTGCTCCGACGCGGCGCTGCTCTGGCGCGTCTACCTCGGCGGCGGCACCCCCGACGACGTGCTGCACTGGAAGGCCCACCTCGACCGGTTGCCACCGGAGCCGGCGTCGGCGCCGGAACCGCCGGCGCCGCCGAAGCCGCTCGTGTCCCGCCGCACGGCGCTGCTGGCGGGCGTTGCCCTGATCGTCGGCGCGGGCGGGTACCTGCTCGGCGCCGACAAGGACGACGCGCGCTCCACCGGCGGCCTCCCGGGCCGCGGCGCGACCGGCTCCTCCCCACCGCCGATCAGCCCGCCCGCCGCCACGCCAGCCGCCATGGAGCTCGACGCCATCATCGCCGCCACCGAACGGGTGCCGGACACCACGGGCAGCATCGCCCACGTCGACTTCCTCCTCACCACGTTCGGCCCCGCACCCACGTACGACGGCGTCACCGGAGAGGTGAAGGAGGAGCTCGACTGGTCGCCGACCGCTCCCGGGCGCCGCGTCGTCACCGGCACCGGGGCGCCGGCGGACCCGGACGAGCTGCCACCCGGCGTGCCCAAGTACTCGGCCGGTCCACCCAGCGCCGACCCGACCGAGCTGCAACACGTCCTGGAGGCGTTGCGCAAGCCCGGCGGCGCGACCGTGCTGCTGCTCGGCGTCGGCGACCTGTGCGACACGTACCCGCTGCACCGGGCCGAACGCGTCGCGGTCCTGCGGATGCTGCGCGGCGCGGCCGACCTCCAGTTCACCGGCAAGGTGACGGTGGAGAAGCTCGGCCTGCCCGGCAAGGCGTTCAGCGCCGACACCCCCGCCGGCGTCCGGGAGACCCTCGTCTTCGACCAGCGCGACGGGCGGCTGCTGGCACACGAGACCCTGGAGCGGCAGCGCGACCTGACCTACCTGCTCACGCGGCGGGTCATCTACCTGCGCTCGGTCTGGGACGACCTGCCGGACTGAGCGGACCTGCAACTTGCAGCAGCGGCCGGTCGCCCAGAGGGCGGCCGGCCGTTCGTCACGGTCCGTCAGGCTCGTCGCCGGTCGCGCCGGATCCGGCGCAGGTGGGGCCCCATGCCCGCCGCCGTTACGGTCCGTACGAACTGCGGAGAATCCGCGGAGAATCCGGCCAATCCCACACGCCGGGCAGAGCTGGGGCATATTCATTCATGCCACAGTCCGCACGTGTCCATGGTGACCACGGAGCGTCGCGCATAGCGTCACCGTGACGGCGTGCACCACGAACGGTCCGGGGGGATCCGCGAGGTGACACGCGGTCACCGCACCGCGTCCCGGTCCGCTGAAACGTGGGGGTTCAGCCATGCTCCGTACTCTGACACTCGCCTGTCTCGTCACCGCCGCCGTCACCATCGCCGCCGCACCCGCGGCGGCCGCGCCCGTCGCGCCGGGCACCGCGTCGTACCTCGCCGAACACCCCGGCGGGACCCTCGTCGCCCCGAACGAGATCAGCTACGACGGCGGCCGGTTCGTCGTCACCCTGACTCCGCCGGTGCAGGAGCCGGAACACACGAACGCCTACGTCGACTGCCCCAAGGGCTGGTTCTGCTTCTATGACCGCCCGGACTACGGCTACCCGCGCGGCAAGCTGTCCTCCTGCTCCTGGCAGAGCCTCGCCACGTACGGCTGGCAGGACCGCGTCGAGTCCGCCTACTACAACCTCGACCGGGGCGCCGTGCAGTTCTTCGACTACGGCACCGGGCTGTTCACCGTCGGCGTCGGCTACCGGTCGATCGCCTACGTCGGCAGCGCCATGAACCGCGCCACCGACGTGTACCGCTACTGCTGACGCCTACTGCCGGCGCCGCCGGAAGAGCCGGCCGAACCGTGACGGGGAGGCCGGCTTCTCCGTGCGGGCGGTCGCCGCCGGTACACCGGCAACCTCGGCGGCGAGGGCCAGCATGTCCGGGACCATGCCCGGCACGATCCGCACCAGCGCCGACAGCGAGTCCCTGATCGTCACCGCCCTGGTCCGCGACGCCCGCACCGCGGCCAGGAACCGGCGGCCGACCGTGTCACAGACCTCCACCCGGCACGCCGGGTCCAGCCACGCCGCGACCGTCAGCGCGAAGAGCGCCGCCTCCGTCGTCCAGTCCTCGACGCCCCACGCGAGGTCGGTCAGCAGCCGCCGCTGCGCGGCCGTGTCGCCGGGGTCGGCCGGGTTGCGCAGCTCTCCGCAGTGCAGCAGGCCGAGGCACGCGAACACCTGCGCCGAGCGCTCCCACCAGCCGTCGGGCAGCTCCGCGAACCGTTCGGGCCGCGCCGGCGGGTGCACCAGCAGCGACAGCAGCTGCTCGACCGGCAGCTCGCCGAGCGGCATCGCGTGGTCGTAGGCGGCGACCGGGTGCGGCCACACTGGACCGGCGATCCCCGCCAGCAGCGCCTGGCTGGCCGCGGCGGCGGGCTCGACCGTCGGATAGGCGGTGGTCCCGTCGTACCGCCACAGCACCCGCACCTCTTTCAGGGGCCGCACCAGGTCGGCGGCGGGCGCGCCCTCCACCCGCACCGTGACGCCCGGCAGCTGGCGGCGCAGCACCGCGAGGGCGCTGGGCACCTCGAGCGCCGACAGCGACATCCCGCCGTCCATCGTGCCCCGCTCGCCGGCCGGGATCCGGTGCAGCGTGTTCACGCACGCCTCGGCCGGGCCGGTGACCCGGCCGAGCCAGGGGAGCCGCTCGCACGCCTGCGCCAGGTCGGCGTGCTCGTGGCTGACGACCGGGTGCTCGCGGATGAAGTCGGTGAGCGCCACCAGGTGCCGCGCGTCGCCGTCGCGCTGGAACCGCAGCCGGTGCACGGTGTGCACCGCGCAGTCGTAGTCCGACCGGCGGCGCATCCCCTCCTCCAGCAGCTCGATCGCCTCGTCGACGCGGCCGGAGTCGGCGAGCCAGTTGGCCATGTCGGCGCACAGGTCGACCTCGTCCGGCGCCGCCCGCCACGCCGCGCGCATCACCTTCAGCGCCGCGTCGAGGCGGCCGTCGGCGCGCAGGGCGTACGCGTACCAGACCGACGTCAGCTTGTCCGGGTGCAGCCGGTGCCCGCGGGCGCCCCACCGGACGGCCTCCGCCGTGTCGCCGAACCGGCGGCCGAGCCCGGCCGAGGCCCCGTGCAGCAGCGCGTGGTCGGGGTGGGCGCGCAGCGACCGGCGGGCGAGGTCCAGCCACACCTCGTTGGCCTTCGCCACCGGCGGCGGCGCCGGGTCGCCGAGCCGCTGCATCACCCCGACGAAGAGCCGGGCGAGGTCGTCGGGGTCCAGGCCGGCCGGGTCGGCGGCCCGCACCCAGCTGACGTCCGCCCACGGCTGCTCCGGGTCGAACCCGGTCGCCTGTGCCAGCATCCGCAGCGCCCCGATCGGGTCCGCCTTCGCCGTCACGTGCGCCCGCGCCACGACCGTGCCGATGAACGCCGGCTCCCGCAGCGGGAACAGCTCCGCGACCTCGCCGCCGGCCCGGACGGTCAGCGCCGCGAGCAGCTCGTGGACCTCCGGCAGCCCCGGCGCCCACGCGATCGCGCCGGCGACGTGGTTGGCGGCGTGCTCGAGGTCGTCCTCGGCGAGCGCCACCCGCGCCAGGGACAGCTCGCCGTGCGCCTGCGCCACCGGGTCTTCGACATCGTCGGCCACCCGCGGAGAGTAGAGCACGCCGGACGGATGACGTCGGGCGGCGTGTGGGCAGCGTCGGTCGTCGATGCACGGTAGCGTCGCCGCATGACCGAGGTCCGACCCATGCGCGAGCTCGCACCGCACCTGGTCTGGGAGGCGGTGCTCCTGCTCGCCGCCGGCGCCGTCGTCGCCGGCCTGCTCAACGCCAACTCCGCCGTGTTCAGCCGCGGCCAGTCGTGGGCGGGCCTGGCGATCCTGGGCTTCGCCGCCTGCGGCCTGGCCCTGTCGCTGCGCACCGCCACCCCCAACCTGGCGATCGGCTCGATCGCGGTCCTCGCCGGCTGGGTGTACGCCGACCAGGTGAACGACGGCACCGCCGTGCCGGCCGCGTTCCTGGTCGCGGTCCTCGCCGCGTTCGGCGTCGGCGTGGTGCTCGCCCTGCTCACCGGCCTCACCGCGCTGCCCGCGTGGGCGGTGACGCTCGGCGGCGGGTTCGTCGTCTCCGCGGCGCTGCTGCAGGCCACCGAGGGCCGGCTGGTCCCGGTCACCGGCGCCGCCCGCGCGTCCGGCGGCTTCGGCGCGTGGGTCGCCGTCTTCATCGCCGGGTCGATCGCGGGAGCCGTGCTGTTCGCGCTGCCGGCCGTCCGCCGCGGCCTCTGCGCGAACCGTCCCTCGGGCGGCGAGGACCCCGCCCGCTGGCGGCCGGCGAAGCTGACCGGCGCGCTGGTCGGGGTGGCCGGCTCGGCGGCGCTCGCCGGCGTCGCAGGCGTGCTGTCGACCCGGCTGACCAGCGCGGCCGTGTTCACCGAGACGGGGCACCTGCCGTATGCGCTCGCCGCGGTGCTGCTCGGCGGGGTCAGCGTGTTCGGCCGCCGGGCGGGCGTGTTCGGCGTCGTCCTCGGCGTGTTCATCGTCGACGGGGTGCGCCGCTGGCAGCTGATCGAGGGGGCGCACGCGGCGACGACGCTGCTGACGACCGGGCTGCTCGCGGTGGTGGGGCTGCTCGCGGTCTGGCTGCTGGAGCTGGTCGGCCGCCGGCTGGCACCACTGGCGGCCGCCCCGGTGGGGGATCGGTCCGGTATGCAGCCGGCTGCTCCTGGTTTCGCGCCGCCGCCGGTGTACGACGTGAGCCCGCCCCTGTCCGGACCGCCCTCCGGGTATCCGCCGGGTCCGGCGCCGACGGGGATCCCGGCGCACCCGACCGGCTTTCCCGCGCCGCCGCCGCCGACCGTGGACGGTCCGGTGTTCGGGCAGCCGACGTATCCCAGCCCGCCGCCGGAGCCGCACCCGGGCGCGATCCCGCAGCCGTGGACGGTCCCCGGCACGGGCGGTCCCGCGCCGCAGGTGCCGTCGCAGCCGGCCTCGCCGCCGGTCAGCGGCCCGCCGAGCTCGGACCCGCCGGCGGGCTACCCGCAGAACCCGCCGCCGGCCTGGCCCCCGCAGAACTGACGGTCACATGGACGGCTCGACCAGCGCGGGGTGCCGGGACCCGGGCGGGGCGAACCACGCCTCCTTGGCGTCGCGCACCGCCATCTCCACCCGCAGCCGCGAATAGGGCTCCATCGGCGGCAGGTCGGCGGGGTCGAACCAGCCGACCTCGAGCGACTCGTCGTCGTTGACGGTGGCGGCGCCGCCGGCGACGCTGCACAGGAAGGTCACATTCAGGTATTCGCACTGGTCGCCGTTGGGGTAGTGCACGGGGTGCATGGCGACGCCGAGGAGCCGCTCGACCCTCACCTCGACGCCGGTCTCCTCCCGGACCTCGCGCACGACCGCGTCGGCGGGCTGCTCGCCGGGCTCGACCACGCCGGCCAGGACCGCCCACCCGCCGGTGTCGCTGCGGCGGGCGAGCAGCAGCCGGCCGCGGTCGTCCACGACGATCCCGCTGACCCCGGGCAGGAGCAGCAGGTCGTGCCCGATGTGCGCGCGCATGGTCCGGACGTATCTAGGAACTCCCATGCGGCGAACCTACCCGGACCGTGCCCAGCACCCGTGTCACCGTCACCACGATGACGACCCGCTGCGGGTTGGGGCGGGGCGTCCTGTACCGGTCGGCGTAGCGCCGCTCGGCGTCCGCGACCGCCTCCGGGTCGGCGTCGATGACGGCGGTGCCTTCGAGGGTCGTCCAGCGACGCCCGTCGACCTGGCAGATCGCGACCCGCGGGTTGGCGCGGACGTTGCGGACCTTCTGCGACGTGCCCGACGTGATGATCCGCGCGATGCCGGTCGTCTCGTCGTAGGTGGCGCCGACGGGCGCGACGTGCGGGGTGCCGTCCCGGCGGATCGTCGTGACCGTGCACAGGTGCCGTTCGGTCCAGAACTCCTCGCTCACCTGACCGTGACCTTCCCGTCGTGCACGTCGACGTGCCGGGTCGTGCGGACCGCCGCCAGCATCCGCCGGTCGTGGGTGACCAGCAGCAGCGTGCCGGGGTACCCGTCCAGCGCGGACTCCAGCTGCTCGATCGCCGGCAGGTCCAGGTGGTTGGTCGGCTCGTCGAGCACGAGCAGGTTGACGCCGCGCCCCTGCAGCAGCGCCAGCGCCGCCCGGGTCCGCTCGCCGGGTGACAGGCTCGCGGCGGGCCGCAGGACGTGGTGCGCCTTGAGCCCGAACTTCGCCAGCAGCGTCCGTACGTCGGCGGGCTGCTGGTCCGGCACGGCCTCGCAGAACGCGTCCAGCAACGGTTTCGCCCCGACGAACAGTCCGCGGGCCTGGTCGACCTCGCCCACGACGACGCCCGGCCCGAGCGCCGCGGTCCCGCCGGCCAGCGGGACGCGCTTGAGCAGCGCGGCGAGCAGTGTGGACTTGCCCGCGCCGTTCGCGCCGGTGATCGCGACCCGGTCCGCCCAGTCGACCTGCAGGTCCACCGGCCCGAGGGTGAACTCGCCGCGGGTCACGACCGCCCGGTTGAGCGTCGCGACGACCGCCCCGGCGCGTGGCGCGGCGGCGATCTCCATCCGCAGCTGCCACTCCTTGCGCGGCTCCTCCACCACCTCGAGCCGCTCGATCAGCCGGTCGGTCTGGCGGGCCTTCGATGCCTGCTTCTCCGTCGACTCGATCTTCTTGCCCTTGCTGACCTTGTCGTTGTCCGGCTGCTTGCGGCGGGCGTTCTTGACGCCCTTCTCCATCCACGCGCGCTGCATCCGGGCCCGCGCCTCGAGGTCGGCCTTCGTGTCGGCGTACTCGTCGTACGCCTCCCGGGCGCGCCGCTTCGCGATCGCCTTCTCCTCCAGGTACGCCGCGTAGCCGCCGCCGAAGAAGTTGACCTGCTGCTGGGCGAGGTCCAGCTCCAGCACGCCGGTGGCCGTGCGGGCCAGGAACTCCCGGTCGTGGCTGACGATCACGGCGCCGGCCTTGAGGCCCTGGACGAACCGCTCGAGCCGCTCCAGGCCGTCGAGGTCGAGGTCGTTGGTGGGCTCGTCGAGCAGGAAGACGTCGTACCGTGACAGCAGCAGCGACGCCATCCCGGCCCGGGCCGCCTGACCGCCGGACAGCGCCGTCATCGGCAGGTCGAGGTCCACGGCCAGCCCGAGGTCCGCCGCGACGGCCGCGGTGCGCTCGTCGAGGTCGGCGCCGCCGAGCGCCAGCCAGCGCTCCAACGCGTCGGAGTACTCGTCCGGGTCCTGCTCGATCCGCTCCGCGGCGGCGTCCATCCGCCGCTGCGCGTCGGCGACGCCGGTGCGCCGGGCTAGGAACTGCAGCACCGTCTCACCCTCGCGGCGGTCGGGCTCCTGCGGCAGGTAGCCGATGATCGCGGTCGGCGGGTTGAGCCCGAAGCCGCCCGCCTCGGTCGGCAGCAGCCCGGCGAGCGTGCGCAGCAGTGTCGACTTGCCCGCCCCGTTGGCCCCGACCAGGCCGATCACGTCGCCGGGCGCGACGACGAGATCCAGCCCGGAGAACAACGCCCGATCGCCGTGACCGGCCGCGAGCTCCTTCACCACCAGCGTGGCGCTCACCAGTTACCTCCGCAGTTTCTGTCGTACCCCGCGCATATTGTGTCTCAGTGCGCGTCGCGGGGTAGGCGGGAGTAGCCTGATTTCCGGAACGCCATCGGCTCGTAACGTATATTGGGGGACCGCCTTGAGTTCGACGACAGGCGAAGACACGCTGACGCACCGCCAGATCATGACGATCCTCGGCGGGCTGATGATGGCGATGTTCCTGGCCGCGCTCGACCAGACCATCGTGTCCACGGCGATGCGCACCATCGCCGACGACCTGGGCGGATTCTCCATCCAGGCGTGGGCGACGACGGCGTTCCTCATCACGTCGACGATCGCGACCCCGCTGTACGGGAAGCTGTCGGACATCTACGGCCGCAAGCCGTTCATCCTCTTCGCCATCGGGATCTTCATCCTCGGCTCCGTGCTGTGCGGCATCGCCGGGACGATCTACCAGCTGGCCGCCTACCGCGCCGTGCAGGGCATCGGCGCCGGCGGCCTGTTCTCCCTCGCGTTCGCGATCATCGGCGACATCGTCCCGCCCCGGGAGCGCGCCAAGTACCAGGGCTACTTCCTGGCCGTCTTCGGCACGTCCAGCGTCCTCGGCCCGGTCCTCGGCGGCTTCTTCGCCGGCACCGACGAGATCCTCGGCGTCACCGGCTGGCGCTGGATCTTCTACATCAACGTGCCGATCGCCCTCGCCGCGTTCCTCGTCGTCATGCGCGTGCTGCACATCCCGCACCGCCGCCAGGACCACCGCATCGACTGGCCCGGCGCGGTCGCCCTCATCGTCTGCCTCGTGCCGCTGCTCACCGTCGCCGAGCAGGGCCGTGAGTGGGGCTGGGGCTCCGGGCGTTCCGTGCTCTGCTTCGCCATCGGCGCCGTCGGCCTGGCCCTGTTCCTCGTCGCCGAGTGGTCCTACAAGGACGAGGCGCTGCTGCCGCTGCGCCTGTTCCGCGGTCGCACCTTCTCCGTCGCCTCGACCAGCAGCTTCATCCTCGGCATGGCCATGTTCGGCGGCCTGCTCACGCTCCCGCTCTACCTGCAGATCGTGAAGGGCGCCACGCCCACCGAGGCCGGCCTCATGCTCCTGCCGCTCGTCCTGGGCATCATGAGCGGCTCGATCGTCTCCGGCCAGGTCATCGCCCGCACCGGCAAGTACCGCAAGTTTCCGATCATCGGCTCGCTGCTCATGGTCGCCGCGCTCGCCCTGTTCTCCCGCATCGGCGCCGACACCCCGCTGTGGCAGACCATGCTGGTCATGGCCCTGATGGGCCTCGGCCTCGGCGGCAACATGCAGCCCGTGATCACCGCCGCCCAGAACGCGGCGAACCCTCGCGAGATCGGCGTCGCCACCTCCACCGTCACGTTCTTCCGCTCCATGGGCGGCACCCTCGGCGCCGCCGTCTTCCTCTCCGTCCTGTTCAGCCTCCTGCCGGACAAGATCAAGGGCGCCTTCACCGCCGCCCAGACCACCCCCGAGTTCCAGGCCGCCGCCCGCGCCCACCCCGACCAGGTCCAGGCCATCCGCTCCGCCGGCACCTCGGGCAGCGCGAGCGCCTTCAACGACACCTCCTTCGTCAACCGCCTCACCGACGCCCTGTCCCACCCCTTCAAGGTCGGCTTCTCCGACGCCATGAGCGTCGTGTTCCTGGTCGCCGCGGGCATCATGGTCGTCGGCTTCGTCGTCATCCTCTTCCTGCCCGAGATCCCGCTCCGCTCCCAGTCCGCCGCCCAGCAACGCGCCGCCGAAGACGCCGCCTCCGGCGCCACCCCCTCCGGCGCTCCTTCCCCCGTCGCCCCGGGCGCTTCGGGCGCTACTTCTGCCGCCGACCTGGGTGCCCAGCCTGCCGCCGACGCGGCGCCCGCCTCCGTGGCCCCAGGCGCCTCGCCTGCCGCCGCGGACGCTTCGTGGGCCGCTCCCGCCACTTCCACCTCGACCTTGTCCGGCAACGGTCGACCCGCCGTCTCAGACAACGGCAACGGCAACGGCTCGGGTCACATCACCGATCTCAAGAAGCCGGCGACGGGCGCCCACGCCGCGGAGGGCATCGCCGACCCCCACCCGGACCACGCCCCCCACCACGCCGCCGGGGCCCACGAGGCCGACGGCGTGGCGGCCCACGGCGACGTGGAGCCCCGCCACGCCGGCTGACCTGCCCCGCCGTCTGCTCCTGACCCACTTGTTCCTGAGCCATCCGCTGCCCGGACCACTCCCCACACCGTGCAGCCGGGGCCCACGAGGCCGACGGCGAGGCGGCCCACGGCGAGGTGGAGCGGCGAGGTGGAGCCTCGCCACGCCGGCTGACCTGCCTCGCCGTGATCTCCTGACCCACTTGTTCTTGAGTCATCCGCTGCCCGCGCCGCGACCCACCACCGCTGGCGCGGGCCGCCCTGCGCCTGCCAACGGCCCGCCGTTGGCTTGCCGCACAGTGGTAGTGGGCAGCGGTCGTGGCTGTCTGCGTGGTGGTGTCCGCTCGCCCGCCGCTGCCGACGTTTCGTGGGCCGCTCCCGCCGTTTCACCTCGACCTTGTCCGGCAAAGGCCGGCCAGCCGCCTCGGGCGACAGCAATGGCAACGGCTCGGGCCGCATCGCCGATCTCAAGAAGCCGGCGACGGGCGCCCACGCCGCGGAGGGCATCGCCGACCCCCACCCGGACCACGCCCCCCACCACGCCGCCGGGCCCACGAGGCCGACGGTGTGGCGGCCCACGGCGAGGTGGAGCCCCGCCACGCTCGCTGACCCGCCCGCTCCTCACTCACCCACTTGTCCGCGCCACGACCCACCACCGCCGGCCGACAGCCGCCGCCCCTGCGCCTGGCAGCGTCCACGCCTGGGGCGGCCCTTGCCGGGCCTTGCCCAGCCTCGGTGGCGGCCAGGTTGTGGCGGTATGCGTGGCGGTGTCTGCGCGTGTCGTGTTGGCTGCGGTGGGTCCGTGGTTGGTCCGCCCTGCTGCGCCCCGCTGACCGGCCCGCCGCCCGCTGGCCGCGATCGACGGGCGTCAGCCGCGGCTCCTGGGTCTGTCAAGCGCGGCCCCGGTGTAGCTGCTGGCTGACCTCGCCGTGGTGGTGGCGGGGCTGGTCGTGGCTGTCTGCGTGGTGCGTCGGCGTGCGTCGTGTTGGCTGCGGATGGTCCGTGGTAGGTTGCGGCTGATCCGTGCTGGGGAGCCCTGCCACGCCCGCTGACCTTGCTGCCGCTTGCCCCTTGCTCGTCTGCTGCCCCCCACTGCCTCCTACTACCGTCCTGCGGCAGAAGCCCCGGGAAGCGGACGCCTGTGGGGGCGACAGACCGGGCTCGCGTGGCGTTGGTCGGCAGGGGGCAAAGGTGATTTGGTTGGCCGTTCCCACACCACGGCAGCGGACGCCACCCACAGCAGCCGATTACAGGGCGTCGGGCGATGCCATCAGCCCTGGTCGGCCGGCGATGTCAAGGGCAGCCGGGTCTGGGACTGGCGCTGCGAAGCGTTGCCGATCCGCATCACCTGCACGGTCCGCATCGTGACGCCGGTGTCCACGAGGCCGATGGCGACCGCTCCTGACCCAGCAGGCCAGTCGAAGGAAAGCATCACCATTTCCGTGTGGCAGACGAGCCCGCTCCCCATCGGAGGTGGATGGTCGGGGTGGACACGAGAAGCCGCGGCGCGAGCCGTAGCCGTCCGGCGGGCGCCGTCCGGCACCCCGCGACAGACGTTGGTCAATACTCTGATTTGCGGCCTTTGCGCAATGTCGATCCGATCCGGGGGGCCAGGCGGCGGCCGAGGAGCTGTCCACCTAGTATCCTAGGAAGCGAATGCGCAGGGCGACGCGTCACACCCGGCGGGCGCAGCCTCGGCGATTCGGACGAGCCGAAGGACGAGCGCCGAGGCCCACCGCCTTTGGGTATGGGGCGTGCGCATGCTTGCTGGCTAGGGTCAGTGCGGCGGCCGGCCACCGGTTGCGGCGCGCACGCGCGATCCCAGCCACGCGCGCCAGCGCGGGCTGTGCGTCGCGGAGCGGCGCATTGGGGTGCGGGTGAGAATCCCCGCCGGGACCCGCCGCGGCAGCGGTGGGGCGGAAGCACAGCGGTCGGGTGAGAATCCCCGCCGGGACCCGCCGCGCAAGCGGTGGGGCGGAAGCACGGCAGCGGTACACTGACCGACTACAAGGGACCATGGAAGGGCCGGGGCGATGCAGGACGAGACGGATCCGGGGCGCGTCGCGTTTCTCGCGCGGCCGCATCGGCCGGCGCTTGTCACCCGGACCCTTGCCGAGCTGCGGGGGCCGGTCCGCGGCGTTGTCGAGTTGCCGCAGCGGTTGATGTGGAATCCGCGGCGGGACTTCGACCTGGACAAGCCTGACCTGCTGCTGTGGATGTACGAGAACGTGCTGCGGGAGGCGATCCGCGTCGAGGAGCTGCGGCGCTGGGTCAACGGGCGCCGGCTCGTCAGGGTGTGGCCCGAGCTGAACCTGCCGCGCGGGGTCCGGCTGGCGTGGGAGGCCCGCCATCAGCCACTGCGGCTGAGGTGAGCACGACCGACCCGTTCTACACCGAGGTGGCCAGGATCGCGCTCGCGGTGGGGGAGCGGCACGGGTTCGTGCTCGGGGGCGGGTTCGCGTGGCTGATGAGCGGGCTCGTGTCGCGGCCGACCGAGGACGTCGACCTGTTCACCGACACCGACGGCGGGGCCGGGCGGGCCGCGGACGCGGTGTGCCGGGCGTTGCGGGGCGCGGGGTACACCGTACAGGAGGAGGAGGCCGATGACCTCCTCGACCTGTTCGCCGGGTTCGACCAGCGGGAGTTCACCGTCGGTGACGGGGCCAGGACGGTGCGGTTGACGCTGAGCCGGCTCGACCGGAGCGAGAGCCCGGTGATGATGGACGTGGGGCCGGTCATGCACCGTGACGACCTCATCGCCACGAAGGTGGCGGCGCTGGTGAACCGGCGGGAGGTGCGGGACTACATCGACGTGGCCGCGGCGATCCAGCATTACTCCGTGCCGCAGCTGCTCGAGCTGGCCCGGCGGCAGGACCCGGGGCTGGAGGACGAGGACGTGTCCGCCGCGGGCCGCTACCTGGACCGGCTCGACGACGGCCGGTTCGCCTACTACGGGCTGGCCCCGGACCGCGTCGCCGAGCTGCGGCAGCGCCTGAAGAGCTGGCCGAGATGAGCGAAACGGACAAGCGAAACGGATCAGCGAAACGGATCAGCGGAACGTCAGGCGCGGGCCAGCGAGGCCTCGTTGGACAGCACGGTGGCGAAGCCGCGCAGCGTGCGGTCGACCTGCCGGCGGGCGGCCTGGCCCTTGCCGGTGACGTACGCGGAGCCGGTCAGCTCCATCCGCTCGCGGCCGTTGGCGCCCAGGACGCGGGTCAGCAGGACCTTGCCAACGCCGTCGACCTCCATGACGACCGGGTGGGCGCGGTGCTCGCCGAGACCGCACCGGTGACCCCGGGCGCACCATTCGGGGTGGTCGTACGGACGCATGAGGCAACCTCCGGAAGATGAGAACGCGTCAACTTCATCGACGGTACGAGCGGCTACCAGCACGTACTACGGATTGTGACGTGGGCTACCGCAGCGTCACCGGTACGAGGGAACGGCGCCGGTGAGCCGGGTCACCTGACAGGCAGGCGCCGGGAGGCACCCGCTACCGTGTGCCGGTGCCGAACCGCCGGAGGGGTTGTTGACCACCTATCAAGCGCAACGGCGATCCACGGACGTCAACCCACAAGGCCCGCAGCGCCCGCAGCGCCCGCAGGGCAAGCCGGAGGCGCCGGCCGCGGACCGGTTCCGGCCCGACATCGAGGGCCTCCGGGCCGTCGCGGTGCTGCTGGTGGTCGCCAACCACGCCGGTCTCGGGCTCGTGCACGGCGGGTACGTGGGCGTCGACGTCTTCTTCGTCATCTCCGGGTTCCTCATCACGCTGCACCTGTTCCGGGAGCTGCAGCAGACCGGGCGGATCCGGTTCGGCGCGTTCTACGGGCGGCGGATCGTGCGCCTGCTGCCGGCGTCGACCGTCGTCGTCATCGCCACGGTCGCGGCCGCCTGGACGTGGATGTCGCCGGTGCAGGCGAAGGCCGTGGTGTTCGACGCGCTGTCGGCGGCCGCGTACGGGATCAACGTGCGGCTGGCGGTCCTCGGCACCGACTACCTGTCCGCGGAGCTGGAGCCGTCGCCGCTGCAGCACTTCTGGTCCCTCGCGGTCGAGGAGCAGTTCTACTTCATCTGGCCGCTGCTGCTGCTCGCCGCGGCCAGCAGGACCGCGAGCCGCCGGCGGGCGGCGATCGCGCTCACGGGGCTGGGCGTGGTGTCGTTCGCGGTGTGCGTGTGGCAGACCGGGCACTCGCAGCCGTGGGCGTACTTCGGGATCCAGGCCCGCGCGTGGGAGCTGGCGGCCGGCGCGCTCATCGCCCTGGCGGCGGAGCGGCTCAAGGCCGTGCCCGGCGCGGCCGTGGCGACGTGGCTGGGTGTCGGCGCGATCGTCGCGTCCGCGGTCATGTTCGACGAGACGACGCGCTTCCCCGGCATGGCCGCGCTGCTCCCGGTCGGCGGCGCGGTGCTCGTCATCGCCGGCGGCACCGCGCGACCCAGACGCGGCGCGGTCGCGATCCTGGGGACCGCGCCGATGCAGGCGATCGGCAAGCTCTCCTACAGCTGGTACCTGTGGCACTGGCCCGCGCTGATGCTCGCCCCGCACATCGCCGGCCAGGAGCTCGGCACGTGGACGAAGGCGGCGGTCGCGGCCGGCAGCCTGATCCCCGCCTGGCTGTCGCTGCGCCTGGTGGAGAACCGGGTCCGGTTCAACCCCGTGTTCAAGCGTCGCCCCGGGCGGGGGCTCGGCCTCGGTGCCACCCTCACCGCGCTGACCTTCGGCGCGGCGGCGATCTTCCTCGGGCTGCCGAACGAGGTGAAGGGTGAGGGCACCGCCCAGGACACGGCGAAGGCACTGTCGCAGCAGTCCGCGGTCTCGGAGGCGCAGCAGCTGGCCGACGCGCGCAAGAAGCTCCTCGAGCTGATCGCGACCAGCGCGACCGTGACCGCGATGCCGCAGAACCTGACGCCGCCCGTCACCGCCGCCGCCAACGACCGCCCGGAAGGGTCGAAGGGCTGCCTCGCGTCGCTCGACGAGACGACTATCAAGACAGCCCTGAGCCAACAATGCGATAAACACGGCGACCCGCAGGGCACGGCGACGATGGTGTTGTTCGGCGACTCGCACACGGAGCAGTGGTTCGACGCCTTCGACGCGGTGGCGAAGCAGCGGCACTGGCGGCTCGTCGTGCTCACGAAGTCGGGGTGCACGCCCGCTGACGCGTACACGATCAAGATCAACGCTCGGCGGGCGTTCACGGAGTGCGCGACCTGGCGCGAGGAGGCGTTCACGAAGATCAAAGAGCTCAAGCCGGCGTTGGTACTGCTGTCGACCCGCACGTATACGGACCCGCCCGTCGACAAGGCCGGCGCGCCCGCCGGGGACAAGGCGGAGGCCGACGACCTGTGGTCCGCCGCGCTGATCCGCTCCGCGAAACGCATCCAGCAGCTGGGCGCGAAGCCGGTCATCATGCAGGACACCCCGGACCCGCGCGGCACCAGCGTTCCCGACTGCGTCGCCGCCCACCCCGCCGCGGTCCAGCAGTGCGCGCTGAAGGTCACCACCGCGATCTACGCCGGCCGCAGGACCGCCAACGCCGACGCGGCCAAGGCGGCCGGCTTCCCGGTCATCGACCCCACCACCTGGTTCTGCACCGACACGGTCTGCCCGGTCATCGTCGGCAACGCTCTGGTGTACCGCGACGGCAGCCACGTCACGGCCAGCTACGTCAAGCTGCTCACCCCGCTGCTCCAGGCGGAGCTGCCGAAGTAGCATCGGGCCGATGCGCTGAACCCGAGGGGGCGGGAGGCCGGGCGTGGAGCTGGCGGACGCCGACTGGGCATCGCATCGTCCCGCGGTCTTCGGTGCCGCCTACCGCATCCTTGGCTCCGTGACCGAGGCGGAGGACGTGACGCAGGAGGTCTGGCTACGCGCCGCCGCGCCGCCCGCAGGCCGGTCCGGGGCGCCGAGACGATCGCCCTGCTGGCGGTCAGGCAGATCGAGATCAGGCGCCCCGACGCGTTCCAGATCGTCGAGGTGAACGGGTCGCCGGCCCTGGCGACCTTCTGCGGCGGCGAGCTGGTGTGGCTCGACACCGTGGAGATCGCCGACGGACGGATCACGACGTGGCGCAGACTGGCCAATCCCGAGAAGCTCGGTCACATCTGAGCCCGCCGCCTTGTCTGCCTGCCGAACCCTGCGATCCCCGGAGGGCGAGGCGGGGAGAGGACAGCAGATGGCACACGTGGTGGTCGTCGGAGGCGGATTCGCGGGGGTGTGGAGCGCGGCGGGAGCGGCGCTGGCACGCGGAGCGGCGGACCTGCGCATCACGCTCATCGCGCCGGGCGAGCACCTGGTGCTGCGGCCGCGCCTGTACGAGCCGGAACCGGCCCTGGCCAAGGTGGAGCTCGGCAGAATCCTCACGCCGATCGGGGTCGAGCACCTGGGGGCCTCCGTCAGCACGATCGACACCGGCCGCCGCATGGTGGTGGCCGACGGCGCGGAGATCGGCTACGACCGCCTGGTGCTGGCGGCGGGCAGCAGGCTCGTCCGGCCTCGGGACCTGCCCGGCGCTGAACGGCTCTTCGACATCGACACCCTGGACGGGGCCTGCCGGCTCGCCGACCATCTGCGCGACCGGCGGGACCGCACCGCCGTGGTCGTCGGCGCGGGGTTCGTCGGCCTGGAGGCCGCGACAGCACTCGCCGCGCGGGGGCGGGTGCTGCTGGTGGACCGGTCGGCGGTGGTCGGGGACCAGCTCGGCCCCGGCCCGCGTGGGGAGATCGAGTCGGCGCTGGACGAGCTGGGCGTCGAACGCCGCTTCGGGACGACGGTGACGGAGGTCGGCGACGGCGCCAAGGTCGAGGCGGACGCGGTGGTCTGGTGCGCGGGGATCACGGCCAGCGAGCTCACCCGGCAGATCTCCGGCGACTTCGACGATCTCGGCCGGGTGCCGGTGGACCGGCAGCTGCGCGCCCTTCCCGAGGTGTTCGCCGCCGGGGACACGGCCGCGGCGGCGTTCGACGCCGGGCACACGGTCATGCAGGCCTGCCGGCACGCCACCCCGATGGGCAAGGTCGCCGGGCACAACGCCGCGGCCGACCTGCTCGGCGTGCCGCTGCGCGACTTCACCCCCGGCCCGTACGTCACCTGTCTGGACCTGGGCGGCGCCGGTGCGGTCTTCACCCGGGGCTGGGACCGCAGGGCGATGGCCTCGGGCGTCGCCGGCAAGGAGGTCAAGCAGCGGATCAACCAGCACATCCACCCGCCGGTCGACGACGCCGCGAAGATCCTCGCGGCCGCCGACCGCGTCCACCTCGAGCTCCCCTTCTTCCCCCGCGACGAGTAGAAGGCCCGGCAGCACACGGCGGCGTCAGCCGGTGTTCTCGTGCTTTCAGAGGTGCTTGCCTACAGTGAGAAGAGATCTGAGCAGGGACGTGCGGCACGCGGCCCGGCCTGGCGGCCGGTGAGATGAGGACCGATGATCGAGAGCAGCACATGGGCCGCGTTGGCGGCCATGGTGATGATCGTGGCGGCGGTCGCATGGATCGACGCGCGCTGCCTCGCCGACCTCAGCACCACGCCCGACCGTCAGCTACGACACTTCGACCGCTCGACCTGGAAAATGATCATCATTGTGTCGTTCCCCATCGGGCCGGCGCTGTACATGGCCTTCGCCAAGGGCCCCGGCCGCCGCAGCTGACGGACGATCCACACACGCGCTGGCGCGGTGTCAGCCGGCGTTCTCGTGCTTCCAGAGGTCGATGAGGCCGCGGAAGTGGGCGATGAACCGGTCGTGCTCGTGCGGCGGGTACGTGGCGCGCACCGTCGACACGAGCAGGTCGTCGAAGTCGGCGGACGCGACCCACTCGGCGACCAGCGCCGGCACGTGCGGCAGTGCGGTGTCGCAGAACTCGCGGTAGTCGTCGACGGCGAGATAGTCGTCGGCGATGCGGCGGTACGCCGTGAGCTTGTCGCGGTAGCCGAGCGAGGCGTCGTCGGCGACGGCGAAGTAGCGGGCCGTGTCGAGGTCCAGGCCGGGGCGCCGGCCGGTGACGACGCAGAACGCGGACCAGCGCACGAGCGCCGTCATCGCCCACGGGAAGTAGTAGTGCAGGCTGGTGAGGGCCACGTCCGGGCACGCGTTCGCGTAGTCGATCGGGTACACGACGCCGTCGCGGACCAGGGACTCGCACGAGTTGAACTCCCAGCGGAAGAACGCGTTGACGAGCCGGGAGATCGTGACGACCTCGTCGCCGACCGTCGCGTCGAGGAAGTCGTGCTCGACCGCGTACCGCTCGTGCATCGGCAGCTCCGGCCGGAACTTCATCACCATCGTCTCCGGGCCGATCGTCAGGGAGCGGGTGAAGACCTCGTACCCCTCGATGGACTGCTGCAGGTGCATGAGGCGCTCACCGGACTGGTCGTAGGCGGCGTGCAGCGCGGTGGAGTCGGTGACCCGGGACACCCCGACCCAGGCGCCGCCGTCGTAGGGCTTCATGAACAACGGGTAGCCGATGCCGTCGGCGACCGCGTCCAGGTCGAACGGCTGGTTGTAGCGTTCGGCGGTGTACGCCCACTTCGCGTGGTCGACCGGGTTCTTGTAGGGCACGAGGACCGTCTCCGGCACGTGCAGGCCGAGGCGCATCATCGCGCAGTACGCGGCGTGCTTCTCCATCGACTGGAACGTGAACGGGCTGTTGAGCAGGTACACGTCGTCCATCAGCGCGATCTTCTTCAGCCACTCGCGGGGGTGGTAGTACCAGTACGCGAGGCGGTCGATCACGAGGTCGTGGGTGGGCCGGTCGCGCAGGTTGAACGGCTCGATGCTCACCCGCGCGGTCCGCAGCCGGTGGTCGGCGCCGTCACGGCCGCGGATCGGGCCGATCCGGCCGATCAGCGTCTCGAACGCGCGGGGCCAGTCCTGCTCCGTGCCGAGCAGCAGGCCGATGAGATGGTCCATCCGTGAACTCCCGTCCATCCGTGAACTGCCGCAGCAGTGGTGGCAGGTGCGGGCCGAGCGCGTCGCGCCAGGTCGTCATCGAGTGACCGCCGGGCACCTCGATCAGCGGCACGCCCAGCCGCCGCGCCATGGCCCGGTTGTTGTGCAGGTTCTCCTCGTCCCGCCCGCACGTCAGCACCGTCTCGGCCGCGGTCGGCGCGGCGACGTCGACGAAGTCCAGGATCCGCCGGTACCGCGGAAACCCCGACTCCTGAGGGTCCAGCTCGGCGGTGAAGAAGCTCCCCGACTGCAGGAACAGCCCGGCGAAGGTGCCGGGCCGGTGATGCTCCGCGTGCAGCAGCGCGAGGGCGCCGAGGCTGGCGCCGAGCCCGACGCGCGGGCCGGCCGGCAGCCGCGGGAGCACCCGGTCGACGAGGGCGTCGGCGTAGGCGGGGTTCGCGGAGTACCACTCGTTGCGGTCGCCGGGGGACAGCAGCGCGACGTGCGCGCCGCGGGCGACGCTGGACAGGGAGGCGCCGTCCTCGTAGGAGGGTCCGTCGTGCGCGACGAGGACCACGGGCGCGCCGCCGGCCGGCGACACCACCCGGACCTCCAGGGTGCCGCCCAGCACCGGCACGCACAACGCGGTCACTCACGCACCATAGGGCAGGTGCCCGCCCGACGCAGGGCTCACGGGCTTGACGTCCGGCGGGGTGTCGGGCATGACGATCCACAGGATCGGGTACGCGAGGACGGCGGTCCCGCCGGTGAGCAGGACGGCGAGCAGGAACACGGCGCGGGCCATGGTCGGGTCGACGCCGAAGTACTCGGCGAGGCCACCGATGACCCCGGCGAGGGTACGGTCGGCGCGGGAACGGCGGAGGCGCTTGATCTCGGTCATGCCCTCAAGGTTGCCCGCCGGAGCCGCCCGACGACCTCGGGTGAGGCCCTGAACGATCCCTGAGACGCCACCCCGAGCGGGTGACCGCCTCCTCTACCATCGCAGTCGTGGACGTCGATGATCGGGTGCGCCGGGCGTTCGCGGCGGGGGAGCGGCTCAGCCTCGGCGGCGCGGAGGTCGACGCCGCGCTGCTCGTGGAGCTGCTCACGGCGGAGCCGCCGAGCCGGCGCGCGGCGCTGCGCCTGCACGACGCGAAGGTCACCGGCCGGCTGGTGCTGTCGTTCGCCGAGGTGACCTGCCCGCTGCTGGTCCAGGAGAGCGAGTTCGCCGAGGCGCCGGACCTGTACTGGGCGCGGCTGGCGTTCACCGGCTTCCGCGACACCACGATGCCGGGCCTGCAGGCCGCCGGCGTGACGATCGCCGGGCACCTGCGGATGTCGGGCGTCCGCAGCACCGGCATGATCAACCTGAGGGACGCGAAGATCGCCGGTGGTCTGCTGCTGGAGCGGGCGCACCTGCGCGCCCCGGGCGGCACCGTCCTGTCCGCGGAGCGCAGCCAGATCGGCGGGGACCTCGTCGCCGAGGAGGGCTTCCGCGCCGACGGCACGATCCAGCTCTTCCAGGCCACCGTCACCGGCGGCGTGCACCTCGACGGCGCCACGATCGTCGCACCCGCCGCCGTGGCCACGCCGCCGGACGGCCGGGCGGCCGCCTCCCGGTTCGGCGGGCGGAAGGGCCTGGACCTGGACAGCGCCACCGTCACCGGCGGCGTGTTCCTGCGCCGCGCCGACGTCGAGGGCGAGGTGAGCCTGCGGCACTGCACGGTCAGCGGGGTCGCCACCTTCTCCGGCGCCACCCTGCGCAACCCCGGCGGTGTCGCGGTACGCCTGGACCGGGCCGACGTCGGCGGCGGCGTCCACCTGCTCGGCGGCGTCAAGGTCGACGGCGAGACCCGCCTCGTCGGCGCCCGGGTCGGCCGGGGCCTGCGGATGGCCGGCGCGTCCCTGAGCAACCCCGGCGGGCTCGCCCTGCGCGCCGACAACTGCACCGTCGAGGGGCCGGTCGAGGGCCGGGACGGGTTCACCGCGACCGGCGGGGTGTCGCTCGTCGAGGCGCGGGTCGGCGGGGCGGTGTTCCTCGAGGGCGCCCGCCTCGACAACCCGGACGGCACCTCGCTGCGCGCGACCGGGATCGTCACCGGGTCGCTGATGAACTGCTGCACCGGGTTCACCGCGACCGGCCGGGTCTCGATGAGCGCGGCGCGGATCGGCGGCAAACTGTGCCTGCAGGAGGCGCACCTGGCGGCGCTGAAGTGCACCGGCGCGGAGGCCGGCGAGGTCGACCTGCGCTTCGCCGCCCCGCCGACCGGCCCGGTCGACCTGCGCTACGTGCGGGCCTCCCTGATCCGCGACGACCCCGCCACGTGGCCCGCTGACCTGCGGCTGGACGGCCTCACGTACCAGACGCTGGACCCGCTGCTGGAGCCGCGGCGGCGCCTGGACTGGCTCGCCAGGACCGCGGACGGCCTGCCGCCGCAGCCCTACGAGCAGCTCGCGACCGTCTACCGGCAGCTCGGCCACGACGACGACGCCCGCACCGTCCTGCTCGCCAAGCAGCGCCGCCGTCGGGCGACCCGGCCGTGGTGGACGCGGTCCTGGGGCTGGCTGCAGGACGTGACCGTCGGCTACGGGTACCGGCCGCAGCGCGCCGCGGGCTGGCTGCTGGCGCTGCTCGTCGCCGGCACGACCGTGTTCGCCACCTGGCGGCCGGCGCCGGTCGATCCCGGTCAGGCACCGGAGCTCCACCCGCTGGTCTACACCCTGGACCTGCTCCTGCCGATCATCGATTTCGGACAGGAGTCGGCGTTCCGGCCGGCGGGTGCGGGGCAGTGGCTGGCGTTCGGCCTCATCGCCGCCGGCTGGACCCTCGCGACCACGGTCGCCGCCGGGTTCACGAGGGTCCTGAGCCGCAACTGAGGCTGATCCTCCCGCCAGGACGTCAGCGGGCGTCCTGGCGGGGGATGAGGACCTCGCGGACGATGAGTTGGATCGCGGCGACGACCGGGATCGCGATCAGCGCGCCGACCACACCCATGAGGGCCACGCCGAGCAGCACCGACAGGATCGCGGCCAGGTCGCTGACCTTCACCGCCCTTCGCATCACCGTCGGGTAGATCAGGTAGTTCTCCACCTGCTGGTAGATGACGAAGAAGATGACGCAGGCGATGCCCGCCGGGATGCTGGTGGCGAACCCGACGATGCTGACCACGACCGCGCCGAGGGTGGCGCCGATCTGCGGGATGAGGTCGGTGATCGCGACCAGGACCGCCAGGGCGTAGGAGTACTTGATGTCGAGGATCAGCAGGAACACGAACGACGAGATGCCGGCGATGACCGCGATCGCGAGCGCGCCGCCGAGGTAGGCGCCGACCTTCATGAGGATCTCGTCGCCGAGCAGCGCGACCCGCTCGCGGCGGGAGGCGGGGACGAGCTTGTAGCCGCCCTCCTTCAGCCGGTCGAACGCGGCCATGAAGTACAGCGTCAGCACGACCACGGTCACGATGTTGAACAGGGCGCCGAAGACGACCTGCGCGCCGCCCCAGACCCCGCCGAGCGCCTTGGTGACGTTGCCGGCGGTCGCCACCGCCTTCAGCTGGTCGAGCAGCTTGTAGTCCTCGTTGAGTTTGTTGAGCTGGTCCTGGTGGCGCAGGTTGTCGATGTAGGTCGGCAGGTTCTCGACCAGCGCCCCGGTCTGCGTCACCAGCGGCGGGATCAGCGCGAGCAGGCCGCCGCACAGCAGCAGCATCGCGCCGATGCCGACGGTCGCGACGGCGAGGACCCGGGGCATGCCCCAGCGGGTGAGGCGGACGACGGCGGGGTTGAGCCCGATCGCCAGGAACATCGCGATGAAGATGAGCACCAGGATCGACCGGACCTGGTCGACCGCCTGGTACAGGCTGTACGCCAGGAGCAGGCCGAGGCCGCCGAACAGGCCGATGAGCAGCGGCGAGCGCCGCATCGGCGGGCCGGGCGTGCCGAACCGTGGCGGCGGCACGACGATGATGACGTCCTCGTCCGCGACCGGCGGGTCCCCAGGGGTCTCCTCTTCAGGTAGTTCTTCGAGGTCCTGATCGACCGACATCCCGGGCTCCCGCTGCAGACGATGAAAGAAACGACCTTGGGGCAGGGTACCGGGTGACGTCCAGCAAAGGTCGGTAGCGTAATGGGATGGCTGATCTCGTGTACCCCCCGGTCATCGCGCTGGCGAAGACGATGTTCCGGCTGCTCAACATGCGTATCACCGTCGAGGGGGCCGAGCACGTGCCGACCACGGGTGGTGCGGTCATCGCCTGCAACCACGTCTCCTACCTCGACTTCATCTTCTGCGGCCTGGGCGCCAACGCGTCGAAGCGGCTCGTGCGGTTCATGGCCAAGGAGTCGATCTTCCGTCACAAGATCGGCGGCCCGCTGATGCGCGGGATGCGGCACATCCCCGTCGACCGGGAGGCGGGCATGGCGTCCTACAAGGCGGCGCTGGAGAACCTGAAGGCCGGCGAGGTCGTCGGCGTGTTCCCGGAGGCGACGATCAGCCAGTCGTTCACGGTCAAGGACCTCAAGAACGGCGCCGCCCGGCTCGCCGCGGCCACCGGCACGCCGCTGGTGCCGATGGTGCTGTGGGGCACGCAACGGTTCTGGACCAAGGGTCACCCGAAGAACCTGAAGCAGCGCGGCGTGCCGATCACGATCATTGCGGGTGAGCCGCTGCACCCGACGCGCAAGGACAACGCCGACGCCGTCACCGCGGAGCTGCGGACCCGGATGACGGCGATGCTCGACCGAGCGCAGCGGGAGTACCGGGACCGTCCCGAGGGCGTGTTCTGGCAGCCCGCGCACCTCGGCGGCACGGCACCGACGCCTGAGTCGTTGCTGGCCGCCGACTAGTCGAGCGTGTTTCACTCTGTACCGAATCCACCCCTGACACCAACGGAGGTTCCGTGACGACCGAGCCCACCGCCACCCTGGCCCTGCTCAACGAGCTGGAGCCGGTGGTCGAGGCCAACCTCAACCGTCACCTGGCCACGGCGAAGGAATGGTTCCCGCACGAGTACGTGCCGTGGAGCCAGGGCCGCGACTTCGACGGCGTGCTCGGTGGTGAGGCGTGGGAGCCCGGCCAGTCGAAGCTGTCCGACGTTGCGCGCACCTCGCTCATCGTGAACCTGCTCACCGAGGACAACCTGCCCAGCTACCACCACGAGATCGCCCTGGTCTTCGGCCGTGACGGCGCGTGGGGCACGTGGGTGCACCGCTGGACGGCGGAGGAGGGCCGGCACGGGATCGCGATCCGCGACTACCTCCTCGCCACGCGCGCCGTCGACCCGGTCGCCCTGGAACGGGCCCGGATGACGCACATGGCGGGTGGGTTCAGCAACGCGTACGAGGGGCTCATCGAGTCGGTGGCGTACGTGTCGTTCCAGGAGCTGGCGACCCGCGTGTCGCACCGCAACACCGGCACCGCCAGCGGCGACCCGATCTGTGAGCAGCTCCTGGCGAAGGTCGCCAACGACGAGAACCTCCACATGATCTTCTACCGCAACCTGCTCAACGCCGCGTTCGACGTCGCGCCCAACGCGGCGATGCGGGCAACGACGAAGGTCGCGAAGTCGTTCCAGATGCCGGGCCACACCATCGAGAACTTCGGCCGCAAGTCGGTGCAGATCGCCATGGCCGGCATCTACGACCTGCGCCTGCACCACGACGACGTCCTCGCCCCGGTGCTGCGGCAGGTCAAGGCGTTCGAGCGGACCGGGCTGACCGGCGACGGCGAGGCCGCGCGCGAGGAACTGTCGGCGTACCTGGCCGACCTCGACACGCAGGCGAGCCGCTTCGTGGAGCGGCGGGAGGCCACTCGGGCGCGGCAGACCGCCCGGGCCGCCGTCTGAATGCGGTTACTCTTCGGGTACGCTCCAGCGACCGTTCCGTGCCCGTCACTGCCCGTCTGACCGTTTTTTACGCGGAATTCGGGTTGTTGACGGGTGCGGAAGTAACTCCCCGTACCGGAAGGCAGCATCGTCATGGCCAGACGCGTGATCCATGAGCTGATCGACGACCTCGACGGCGAGCTCGCCGACGAGAGTGTCAGCTTCGGCCTCGACGGCGTGCAGTACACGATCGACCTTTCCGCGAAGCACGCCGCTGAGCTGCGCGAGGCCCTCGCGTCGTTCATCGGCGCCGCGACCAAGGTCGGCCGTCTCACCCCGGCTCCCACCGCCCCGGCTCGTCCGGGCGGCCGGGTCCGGCCGGTCCTGTCCGCCCGCGCCGAGCGGGAGCAGAACCGGGCCATCCGCGAATGGGCCCTGTCCAAGGGCATCGAGGTGTCCGACCGCGGCCGGATCCGTTCGGATCTCGTCGAGCGGTTCCACGCCGAGGCAGGACATTGAAGGTTCGTGTCACCACGCACTGAGGGCATCCGCGGCACCGCGGGTGCCCTCAGTGTTTGAACCGCCGTGACGCGCCCACGAGCAGCATGCCGGCGATGACGAGGGCCGCGCCCGCGCCGGCGGTCCGCCCGACCGGGTCGCCCGTGACGGCGAGGACGCTGCCGCCGGCGTCGCCGAACGCGGTCGCCTCGTACTCCACGGCGACGGTCACCGCCATCGTCAGGAACCGCGGCTCCCCGCCCGTGTCGACGCCGGCCGCGACGAGCGTGTGCGGCCCGCCCTTGACGACCTCCGGCACCGACACCTCGGCGCTGAACGTCCCGGCGCCGTCGGTCATCGTCGTGGCGAGCACGATCGGCGTCGAGTAGACCGCCACCTTTACCGTCGAGTGCGGCGCGAAGCCTGACCCGGTCACCGTGAACAGCTCACCCGGCGCGACCTCGTCGCCGCTGGAGCCGCCGAAGTGCCCGATCCCGGCCGGCAGGTCCGCCGGCACCGTCACCTCGTGCGGCACCGCAACCTTCGCCGGCTCGCTCCACGCGGAGTTGCGTCCGTGCCGGCCGATCGCCATGACCATCACCGAGTAGGTGTCGCCCCACTTGAGCCCGCTGATCGTGCACGAGTTGCCGGTCACGGTCTCGCACACGCCGTGGTCGCCGCCGGGCGCGGTCGCCAGGGCCTGGAACCGCGCCACCCCCGTCCCGGGCGCGCCGGCGATCCACGACACGGTGATCGCCTCGATCTTCGCCTCCGCGGTCACCGCCGTCGGCTCGCCGGGCGCGACGCTGGGCGTGCCGGTCGCGGTCACCCACCCCGACTCGCCCGAGACCGCGCCGTCGCTGCGGACGCTCACGGTGTACGAGGTGCCGTTCGCCAGCCCCTCGATGGTGCAGGTCGGGTGGGTGGTGACGCAGTCGCGGCCGGGCTCCTCCTCGACGTGGACGGTGTACCCGCCGACGGCGTGGTCCGGGTCCCACGGCGCCCGCCACTCGACGAGCAGCTTCTGGTCGCCGGGGGTGACGACGAGGTTGACCGGCTCGGGGACGTCCGTGGACTGCGCGGCCGGGCCGCCGGCGACGACCGGTGCCGACGCCGCGCTCGGTGCCGAGTCGCCGCCGGCGCCCTGCGCCACGACCCGGAACGTGTACGCGGTCCCCGGCTCCAGCCCGGTCACCAGGCACCAGGTGGTGGCGCCGTCCCCGGTCGCGCAGGTCTTCGACGCGTCCTGCACGGCGGTCACGACGTACCGGTCGACGCCCGCGGCCGGTGCCGCCGGCCTGGTCCACCCGACGCGCATCGACGTCGCCGACGTGGCGGTGGCGTGCACGCCGGTCGGTGCCGCGGGCGGCCCGGCGACGACGACGCCCGACGTGGCGGGCGCGGAAGGATCGGACGCGCCGGCGCCGCCGTATGCGACGACCTTCACGGTGTACGACCCGCCGGCCGCGACCCCGACGTCGATCTCACAGGTGCCGGCGCCGGCGGTGGCGCCGAGGCAGCTGCCGGCGACGGATCCCTGCTGGTCGTACGCGGTCGCGACGTAGTGGTCGACGCCGGTCCCGTCGTGGGTCCACGTCACCCTGAGCCCGCCGGGCACCGCCACCGCGACGACGCCGGTGGGCGCCTGGATCGCGGCCATCACCCCGGCGGTGTTCACGTCCACGCCGGCGTCGCCGGCCGGTTCGGTGTCTGTGGCGTCGCTGTCGGAGGGGTCGCCGCTCGCCGGATCGGTTGCGGCGGGTCCGGTACCGGTGGGTTCATCGGCCGACGGGTCAGCTGAGCTTCCGGCGCTCGCCGAGTCGCCCGCGCCGGTGTCGCCTGAGGGGTCGCCTGGGGCGGGGCCGGGCTCGGCGCCCGGTCCGGCGGCGGTCGCGTCGTCGACGACCGCGTCGGCCGGGTTGCCGTCGGCGTCCAGCGGCACGTGCCCCGAAGCCGCTCCACCCGTGGGGCTCTTGCTGTTGCCCGGGCTCTTGCTACCGGCCGGCCTCTTGCTCCCCGCAGGGCCCTTGCCGCCGGCGGGGTCGGCGCCGCTCGGCGCTGCGGTCGACGGCCGGGTGCGCGGCTGCGTCTTCGGCGCCTTGCTGGAGGCGGCCGGCGCGGGCGCCGGCACGGTCACCGCCGCACCCGACGGCCCAGGGGAGGCGGTGCCGCCGCCCATCAGCCCGGCGAACGCCGGCCCTCCCGTGACCATCAGCCCGGCGAGCCCGGCGGTCACCAGCGCGAGGCCGGTGCGCGCCCGGCGGCGACCCGCGGCACTCGACGTCAACCCGGACTGCGCACGCATCCCGTCCCCCGTCACGACGACCGTCACGCCCCTCAAGACGCGAACACGTTTCGCAATCTAACGACTACGTAGCGTGTGCATCATGAAAACCGGAGATCCCGGGTCAGCTGACGGTGTAGGTGAGGGTGACCGTCGTGCCCTTGCAACCGGGGGCGGCGGCGACGGTCACGCCGGACACGGTGGTGGTGCCGCTCGCCGGCACGGCCCGGCCGACCGTGCGCGGGCTGCCGTTGATCTGGTAGTCCGCCGCCGAGCATCCGTTCTTCTTGCCCAGCAGCGACGTCTGGTCGACGTCGGCCGAGTCGTCGATGACGATGGCGCCCGTGTAGGTGGTCGTCGCGCGCCCCCGGCCAGTCGTCGTCGACGATCGAGTGCACGTCCGTGTCCCGCCGTTGGCGTCGTCGCGGTTCACCCAGTTCGGGATCGGCGGGCCCCACGACCCGCCCGGGCCCGACGGCGCAGCTCCCGGGGTTCGCGGAACCCCGGGAGCTGCGTGTTCACGCCGACGGCCCGGCCCGCCGGGTGGAGCGGGTGGTCGACGGGCTGGTCACGGGTGGGTGATCGCGGTGAGCACGTCGAGGCGGGCGGCCCGGCGGGCGGGGAGCAGGCCGGCGACCAGGCCGGCGGCGAGGGTGACGGCGACGACGAGGGCGAGCTGCGCGACCGGCAGGACGACCGCCGCCTCCGCGGCCGCGCCGAGCTGCCGCACCGTGCCGGCCCCGAGGGCGACGCCCAGGCCGACCCCGACCACGGTGGCGAGGGCGGCGAGGAGCGCCGCCTCGCCCCGGACCATCGTGCGCAGCTGCGTCCTGGTCATGCCGACCGCCCGCAGCAGGCCGATCTCGCGGGTCCGCTCCGACACCGACAGGGCCAGGGTGTTGGTGATGCCGAGCAGCGCGATGACGACGGTGAGCAGCAGCAGGGCGGTCACCAGGCCGAGGACCTGGTCGATGGTGGCGGTGCGGCCGGCGACGGCGGCCGCCTGGTCACGGACCTCCGCGGTGGGCATGTCGGCGAGGGCCGCGGCGAGGGCGCGCCGCCCCGTGGAGAGGCTCACGCCGCCGGCCAGCTTGACGAAGACGCTGGCGTCGACGTCCTCGGCGTAGTGCTTCGCGTACGTGTCCAGCGAGATGATGTAGTCGGTCTGCAGGGCCTGCGCGTCACGGTCGCGCAGGAGCCCGACGACCGGCACGTCCTGGGTGCCGGTGCGGGAGAAGGTCATCGGCAGCCTGTCGCCGACGGCCAGCCCGCGTTCGGCGGCGACGTGCCCGGCGAGGATGACGCCGCCGGTGTCGAGCGCGTCGAGGCTGCCCGCGATCAGCTTCAGCGCGGTGACCCGGGGCAGCGTGGCCGGCTCCACGGCGGTGAGCGCCGACACGGTCTCGCCGTCCTTCCAGTGCCCGTAGCGCAGCCGCGACGCCACCGCGACCTCCGGCAGCCCGGCCACATGATGGTGGACCGTCGCCGGCAGACCGCCGAGCATCTCGTTACGGGCGCTCTCCACCACGAAGTCCGCGCTGACCGTCTCCGTGTAGGTCTGCTGCACCGACCGCTTCACCGAGGTCGCCAGCACGGCGGTGAAGCTGACCAGCGCCAGGCCGAGCGCGAGCGCCAGCGCGGTGGCGGCGGTCCGGCGGGGGGTCCGCGCCGCCGACTCGCGGGCCAGGCGGCCCGGCGTGCCGAAGCCGTGCAGCGGCCGGCCGAGCAGCCGTGCCGCGGCCGGCGCGAGGGCGTCCGCCGGCTGGTCGAGCCGTCCACCGTCGAACCGGGCGGCATGGCGCTGTTCGGGTTCATCGGCCTGGCCGGCAACCTCGTCGGCG
>NZ_JBFAJA010000088.1:0-59218 GCF_040654975.1 Dactylosporangium sp. NPDC050588
TCGTCCGTCTTCTTCGCGACCTCCTTGACCAGCTCGGCGCCGATCTTCTCGTAGGGGTCCTCGAGCTCGATCTCCTTGGCGATGCTCACACCATCATTGGTGACGGTGGGCACCCCGTAGCCGGTGTCCAGCACGACATTGCGGCCGCGCGGTCCGAGCGTCACCTTGACGGCGTCGGCGAGGGTGTTCATGCCCCGCTCGAGGCCACGGCGGGCGTCTTCCCCGAACGCGATCAGTTTTGCCATCTGTGTCGTCCTTCACGTATCGCGCCGGATGTCCGGCACTGTTCGGACCGACCTGCGATGGCTACGGCTGCGTCGCCCCGGAGCTGCATCCCATTCGGCTTAGCACTCGCATGTCCCGAGTGCTAAGTCCAGTGCAGCACTCATCGGCCCGGATCACAAGCCCGGCCGGGCGGCGCGGCGCCCGTCGCCGATCAGGCGTACCGTTGGCCGAGTCGCCCGGTCTCGGGCGACTGCCGGCACAACCGCACCGCGAAGGCAGCCATGATCATCGCAAAGTCCAACGTCCTCGCCGCACTCCGCAGCCGAGGTCAACATGATCGCGCCGCCTGGGTCGACAGGTCCCTGCCCGAAGACATCGACACAGCCCGAAACGCGGGACTGCTCGACCTCCTCGCCCTCGACGTGGCGAGCATGACCGGCAAGGCACACGCCGCGCCGCGGTAGGCGCCACCGCAATCCGACGACGGCTGGGGAGCGTGGCACGCGTGGAGTTCGACGTGACGGTCGAGAGTCCGAAGGGGACCCGCAACAAGTACGAGATGGACCGGCCCACCGGCCGGATCCGACTGGACCGCACCCTGTTCACCGCCACCCAGTACCCAGAGGACTACGGCTTCATCGAGGACACCCTCGGCGAGGACGCTGACCCGCTCGACGCGCTCGTGCTGACGCGCGAGGCGACGTTCCCTGGCTGCCAGATCCGCTGCCGCGCGTTCGGCATGTTCCGGATGCGCGACGACAAGGGCCCGGACCCGAAGGTGCTCTGCGTCCCCACCGCCGATCCACGCCTGACCTACCTCCAGGACCTCCCGGACCTGGATCCGTTCCACAAGCTGGAGATCCAGCACTTCTTCGAGATTTACGAGGACCTCGAGCCGGGCAAGGCCATCGACGCCGAGCACGGCATCTGGGCGGACCGGGCGGAGGCCGAAGCGGAGGTCACCCGGTCCCGCCTGCGGGCCGCGAGCAACGCCCGCACGGCGCGGCCGCACGCCGGGTAGGCCGCGCCGCCGACGCAGCAGGTGGCGACCGCGGGACGGCAGACGTCACTGCGGGCCGGCGACCGCCGGGCGGCGACCGTCCGGCGGCCGCAGCAGGTCGTTGAGTTCCGAGCTGAGATGCTGGTCGTAGACCGCAACCGTCGCCATCCGGGGGCTCGCCTCCCGCGCCTGCTCGCCGGCGCGCCGGTCAGCGATCGCGAAGAGCCATGCCTGCGCGTCCGCGTGCCACCGCTGCGACACCGGCGCCAGCAGCCACACCTCGACGAAGACCGCCCGCGTGACGCACACCGCGGCCACGTCGTCCAGCCCGGGACGAATGTGAGCGAGGATCTGGTGCACCATCAGGCGGTACAGCCCGGCAGCGCAGCCGGGTCGCCGTCGGCGATCTTCCGGACGAGCCTGTCACAGGTTGCCGCGACGGCGATCGGACCGGCATGACCGCCGATCATGAGCCCTCCTGCGGTGGACGAGGTGTCGATACCACCGGGGTCCAGAGCGGCTGTGGTAGCGACCGTACGCCGCGACGCACGCGTGCCGCCACCCGCATAGCGTCAGCGCCGATCGATGATCTGGGCGGCCGGTGCGCGGCGCGGCCCCGGCGGTGGCATACCGGCCCGGCCGAGGCGCAGCAGCAGGTACGGGTAGCCCACGCAGCCGATCATCATCTGGACGGCCTGCCGCGTGGCAACCACCTCGACGGCCGCGCTCAGCGGCAGGACGGAGACGCCAGCGGCGGTCGCGGTCAGCCAGCCGGCGGACAGTGCCTCACCCGCGCGCAGCCAGTCCTCCGGCTCGTCGGTGTGGCCGTACAGCAGCACGAAGGTCGCGCCGGTGCCGTCGGTGAGGCCGGCCGGGCCCACGCCGGTCGCGCGGTCCCCCGATCCGACCGGCACGGGGCGGCCACCGGAGGCGACCCGGGCAAGCTCGAGCACCTCGTCGGGGTAGAGCACGTGCAGCGACGTCTCCTCCGCCCGCACCGCGAACGAAACGGCCCTGAGCTGCGCGGCCGCGATCGGCGCGCCGGTGACGGGGGTCCGGTCGGTGCGGCGCAGGGGCATGCTGTCCACGAGCGGTGCCTCGGCCGGTTCCGCCGGCGAGCGCTCCTTGAGCCGCAAGGACGCGAGCCGGTCCGGGTCGGCCCGGTCCGGCCGGCGGTTGATCGTGAGTCGCCAGCCGGCCGCCACCAGCGCGATCCGCGCGTGGTGCAGGGCTGCCCCGCAGCTGATGATCGCCAAGCGGCCGTCCGCGTCGACGTCGTCGTCGACGCAGGTGCGGTCGTGGTACAGGGACAGGGTGTTGCCGGTCAGCCGCCACCGCCACGGCTGGGAGTCGAGAATCGACGGCGCGAACCCGGCCGCGTTGGCTGCGGCGAGGAGCGCGTGGATGACGGCCTGGGCGCCGATCGGATGGATCGTCGCATCGCCCAGCGACGCGCCGCCGGCAGCTGGACCTGTCGAGTCGTGACGGCGATCGGGCCTGGGCTTGAACTGCATGACCTGCATCGGGCTGAGACCTCCGGACCAACGCCGCAGAACACGGCGGGTGCAGGCGAGAAGGAGTAGTCGCCCCGGCCACATGCGGCCGCATCACCACGGGCCGCGCAGCCAACCCTACGCCAGTTCGCGCGCAGACCCTATGATGCGCGCCCCTTCGTCCAGGGAAGAACGTCCGGAACACCGCCCCGTCAGCGTCGTGCGCCGTTCAGGCCCTCATCTTCCTGATGGCGCGCGAGGTGACGACATGCGCGGCGCGCGCTCGGTGACCGGATCCGCCGCCGAGCGGCTCAGGCGTTGAGGTAGGTGAGCACGGCGCGAACCCGGCGGTTGTCGTCGTCGGACGGCGGCAGGTCCAGCTTGGCCAGCAGGCTGTTGATGTGCTTGCTCACGGCCTTCTCGGTGATACCCAGCTTGGCCGCGATCGCGGAGTTGGAGCGGCCCTCGGCCATCTCGCCGAGCACGCCGAGCTCCCGCGCGGTGAGTACCGCGAGCGGCTCCCGGCGGGCGAGCAGCTGAGCGATCACTTCCGGATCCATGGCCGTGCCACCGCCGGCGACGCGGTGCACGGCGTCGATGAACTCCCCGATGTTGGACACCCGGTCCTTAAGCAGATAGCCGACGCCGCCGTGCGGCGTGGCCAGCAGTTCGCGCGCGTAGAGGGGCTCCACGTGCTGGGACAACATCAGCGTCGGCAGTCCCGGTATCCGGCTCCGGGCCGAGATCGCCGCCTGCAGCCCTTCGTCGGTGAACGTCGGCGGCAACCGCACGTCGATGACGGCGACGTCGGGCCGGTGCTCGACGAGCGCGGGCAGCAGGGCCGGCCCGTTGTCGACGGACGCGACGACGTCGAAGTCGAACGCCTGCAGCAGCCGCGTCAGCCCGTCCCGGAGGAGGGCATGGTCTTCGGCAATGACAACGCGCACGGCAGCTCCATGGTGATGACGGTGGGCCCCGACGGCGGGCTCGACAACGTTACGGTGCCGTCGAACGCGGCGAGACGGCGCTCGATGCCGCGCAGCCCCGAGCCGCCCGCCGGGTCGGCGCCTCCGACACCGTCGTCGGTGACCACGATGTTCAGCGCCCCGCCCGCATACCCCATGACCACTGATCCGTGCCGGGCTTGGCTGTGCCGGACCAGATTGGTCAGCGTCTCTGCGACGGCGAAGTACGCCGCGGACTCCACCGGCGTGGCCGGGCGCCCCGGCAGGTCGACCTCGACCGAGATGTCCACCGGCAGCCCGATCGCGAGCGCGCGGACGGCCCCGGCCAGGCCCCGCTCGGCCAGGACGGGCGGATGGATGCCGCGGACGAGATGGCGCAGCTCGACCAGCGCCGCGCCGCTGGACTCGCGGGCCTCGACGAGCAGCTTGCGAGCGTCGGCGGGGTTGCGGTCGAGCAGCTCGTCGGCAAGGCCGATCACCATGCTCAGCGAGACCAGTCGCGCCTGGACGCCGTCGTGCAGGTCCCGCTCGATGCGGCGCAGCTCCGCCGCCTGGGCGTCGACCGTGTCGGCCCGGGTCACCGTCAGCTGGGTGATACGCAGCCGGAGCTCGGCGTTCTTCGTCGGCGCGAGGAACAGGTGCGCGAAATGGGCGTCGACCCGGCGCAGCCAGGGCGCCACCGACAGGCCGGTGGCCAGGAAGGCCGCGCCCTGCGGTAGGCACAGCAGGCCTGCGCCGACTGACTCGACGGACCAGATCACGCCGTAGCCGTACCAGCCGGTGCCGAGCCAGATCCACAGCGGCGTCAGCGTCAGACCGGCGATCCCGTAGAGCGGCACGAGTACACCGGCGGCCCCGAGTCCGAAGCCGACCAGGGCCCCCGGCACGAGCCAGGCGAGGTCGCGCCAGGTGGCCGGGTCCGTCACCGTCCACCGGAAGCGTTGCCAGCCGCCGGGCAGCGCCCGCTCGGGCGCCGGGTGGTAGGGGCGTCGCACCAGCACACCGGTCCGCGACGCGCGCCGGCGCTCCAGGTCCGCGCGCATCCGCACCAGGCTCATCGCCCAGGGAGTGAGCGCCAGGCCGAGGAACGGCACCGGGCTGAGCGCCAGCGCGACCACGGAGATGAGCAGCAGCGGCAGGTTGGTGAACGCCAGGCCGACGGCCGCCAGGGCGGACAGGACGCCGCGCATGCCCTGGCCGGCCCATCGACGCACCGGTCTGCCGGTCCCGCTCACGTTTCCATTCTGCCAGTCGCGGGTGCGGCCCAGCGGTGGTGACGGGGGTGCTACCACCCCCGTGCCGGGGAACCTGGCGCTCCTGACGAAGCTGCCAGCGCCAGGTGTACTGGACATATGACGATCACGATGACGCCGCGGGCGCCGTCCGGCAGCGACTTCGCCGTCCTGGCCCGGCGGATCAATCAGGCGGGACTCATGCAACGCCGGCCCGCCTACTACGCCGCCCGGATGGGCGTCGTCACGCTGATGCTGCTCGGCGGGTGGACCGCGTTCGTCCTGATCGGCTCGTCATGGTGGCAGCTGGTGACCGCCGCCGTCCTCGCGGTCACGTTCACCCAGGTCGCCCTCCTGGCCCATGACCTGGCGCACCGCCAGGTGTTCCGCACCAAACGGCCCAGCGAGCTCGCCGGGCTACTGGCCGGCAACCTGGCGGTCGGCATGAGCTACGGCTGGTGGATGGACAAGCACACCCGCCACCACAACAACCCCAACCACGACGACCTCGACCCAGACGTCGCTCCCGAGGTGCTCATCTGGGCAACCGAATCGGCCGTCGGCCGGCGCGGACTGGCTGGCTTCATCACCCGGCACCAGGCCGGCCTGTTCTTCCCGCTGCTCACGCTGCTCGCGATCGACCTGAAGGTGTCCAGCGTCAAGGCCCTGCGCCGCAGCGGGATGAAGCGCCGCCGGCTGGAGATCGCGCTGCTCGTACTGCACGCGACGGCCTACCTCACTGCGCTGCTGACCGTCCTGTCCCCGCTGCAGGCCGTCGCCTTCCTCCTCGTGCACCAGGCGCTGTTCGGCGTGTATCTGGGCATGACGTTCGCGCCGAACCACAAGGGCATGCCGCACCCCTCCGGCGACGAGGACTTCCTCCGCAAGCAGGTGCTCACCTCGCGCAACGTGCGTGGCAGCCGGCTGACCGACGCGGCGCTCGGCGGCCTCAACTACCAGATCGAGCACCACCTCTTCCCGGGCATGCCGACCCCGAGCCTCCGCCGGGCCCAGCCCATCGTGGAGGCGTACTGCGCCGACATCGGTGTGCCGTACGAGCAGACCAGCCTCGTCACCTCCTACCGGCAGGCCCTGCGGTACCTGCACGACGTGGGAGCGCCCGCCCGCACGGAGCACGCGGCCTGCTGACCGACGGGCGATCACCGCCACTCACGGCGCTGTTGCATTGAGCGATCGCGTTGATCGAGCGCCGGAAATTCTTCGTCGTGAGGTTCGTCTGGAGGGCGCTGTTGCATTTGCCGATCGGAGGGCGCGTTCAAGCGCGTGCCGGCCGGTCTTCAGATGGCGATGGCGAGTTCGGTGAACGCTGCGGCGACGCGCAGCCCGCGTGGGGCGTCGACGCCGAGTTCGTAGTGTCCGCGGCGGAGGTTCTGCATGAAGGCATGTCCGGCGATGATCGTCTGTGCGGTGCGGTCGGCCTGTAGCCCGCGCATCGGTCTGAGCCGGTGCTTGAGTTGGCTGTGGTCGGCTTCCACCCGGTTGTTGGCGTGGCGTTCGACGTGGTGCCACGCCGACGGGACCAGCTCATCGAGCACCGCCGGGTACACCGGTGCCGCGTCGGTGATCACCTCGGTGGGTCGCACCTTCAACGTGGCCATCGCCCGACGGAAGAACCGGCGTGCCGCCACGGCGTCGCGGCGGGCGGAGACGAGTACGTCGATGTCCTGGCCGTGCTGGTCGACGGCGCGGTACACGTACCGCCAGACGCCGTTGGCCTTGACATAGGTCTCGTCGGTGAACCATCTGTCGCCAGGTGCATGCCGGCAGAATCTGGCGGCGGCGGCCAGTAGCGGGGTGAAGCGTTGCACCCACCGGAAGATGGTGACGTGGTCGACCTCGACACCACGCTCGAGTAGGAGTTCCTCGACGTCGCGGTAGGACAGGTTGTACCGCAGGTAGAGCCGGACGGCGACCATGATGACGTCGGGTGGGAACCGGAACCCGGCGAACGCTGACCGCGGTGGCTGGACTGAACGCAGGCGGTTCGAGCGCTTCACCGTTCAAGCCTGCCTGACCAGGGCATCGATCAATGCAACGGACCCTTGGCTGATGTCGCCGGCGTGGCCGTCGTCGTTTCGACACACGGCGGGCACATACACGACAGGCGCAGCTGCTGAGCTGCGGGATGGCAGGCCCGCTGAGCAGGAGGCCGTGCCGCGATGAGTAGCTGTTACTCAGGCAGCGGCGGAGGCCGCGGTGAGACGGTGCCCGCATGCGAAGGACAACACATCGACGGACGCGGAAATGGATTGCCGCCATGACGGTGATGGCCCTGCTCGGGTCGAGTCTGACCACAGTGCTCACCGTGTTCGGCGGCCGGCCGCTGGCGGCTTACGCGGCTCAGCAGCCCGAACTGCCGAAACCCATGCCGGCTAACGACAAGCCGATCGTCGCGGCCAAGGGCGCCATCGGCTACGTTCCCGGATCCTGGGATGTCGCGCCCGAAGGGGCGTTCACCTACTCGATTCCACTCGATGTTCCGCAGGGGCGTGCGGGCATGCAGCCGTCGCTCGTGCTTACCTACTCCAGCGGCAGCGGCGACGGGACGCTCGGCATGGGCTGGCATGTCGCCGGAGCGAGCTCGGCGATCACCCGGTGCGGCAGATCCCTCGGCGTGGAAGGGAAGATCAGCCCGGTCGGCTTTGACGCAGGAGATGCCTTCTGCCTGGACGGGGAGAAGCTGATCCAGCTCGGTGCGCCGCCGCCGGGGTGGCCGCCCTTTCTGCAGGCGGAGTATCGCACCCGAACCGACTCGTTCGCGCAGATCACCTCGACGGTGACGCAGGCCGGCCTGCTCAGCGGGCCCGACGAGTTCGTGGTGCGCACCAAGTCCGGCCTGATCAGAACGTACAAACCGCAGACCGGCACCCGGGTCAGCTCGGGCGTCGGCTGGAACCCGAAACCGACCACGGGTGACGTAATGACCTCCACGTCCCGGGTGATGTGGTTGCTGGCCAGCGAGATGGACCGGTCGGGCAACGAGATCCAGTACGAGTACTCGGCCTCGACCGGGGCGCAGGGCAACGAGTATCTCCCCCTGCGCATCAGATACACCTTCCACTCGGTGAAGGGCAGCCCGCTGGCGGGGCAGCGATACGTGGAGTTCGGATACGAGACGCGCCCGGACAAGTCGTTCAGCTATGTGGCCGGGGTCAGGTTCAACCTCACGCAGCGGCTGAAGGCGGTCTCGATGTATGCGCCGAACCCGGGCGTAACGAGTTTGGCCTGGAAATACCAGCTCGACTACACACAAGACCTCGCCGGGCACAGCCTGCTGGCCTCCGTGCGCAAGTGCGGCGTGTCCGGTGGCTGCCTGCGCGCCAAGCTTTTCGGCTGGGATCCGGGCGGGCCGGAGTCTGCAGTCCCGACGTTCACCGAGGCCGATCTGGGCAACATGAGCCCGTTCAACCTGGGGCAGAGCCGATCTCCCATGATGCACGTGCTCGACCTCAATGGTGACGGCGCGGATGACATCGTGTGGACGCACGGCGGAACGTCCGATGCGGACAGTCCCGACTGGGCCAAGCTGGGCCGGCGGGATCCTGCGACCGGGGCCGTGCAGCCCTTGCACGACGACGTCCTGCTGACCGCAAACAATTCCCCGGCGTGGCCATCCAACGTGGATCTGGAAGCGAGCCGGCCGCTCGACCTCGACGCCGACGGCACAGGGTCCTTCTCGGCCCGCTATCCCGACGGATCGGGCAAGCACGACCGGGTGCTCAACTGGAGTGCCGCCCAGGGCCGGTTCGTCGAATCGGGGTCCACGTTGGACACGTCGGCGCCGACGACGCTGGCCGATATGGACGGTGACGGGAGGATGGACTACGTGACCGGGGTGTCGATCCGGCTCAACACCGGTGGTGCCTTCGGCGTGCCGATGCCGACGTCGCTCACGCTCGACGACGGCAACGGCGGCACATGCCCCGCGCCCAGGATCACCGACACCAACGGTGACGGGCGGGCGGAGCTCGTCGGCTTCGAGCATCTGCCGGGCGACCCGCCGGGTCAGTGCAATACCGAATACGTCCAAGGCCTCGACGTCAACGATCAGCCGGGCGCGCCGCAGCCGGGCTGGAGCGACGTCGGCGGGCTCGGCTATTACCACGCACTGCCGATGTTGCACTCGTACGGGCAGGTGATCGGCGACTGGAACGGCGACGGCCTCGAGGACTACCTGCTGCTCCCGACGACCGTCGACATGAATGGCAAGATCGTCGGAAGCCCGGTGCTGCTGTGGAACACCGGAGCGGGCCTGGCGGCCGGTGGCAGCCCCGCCATCTCCTACGACCAGCACGTCGATGTGCGGGTGTCCGATGTGAACAGTGACGGCCGCTCGGATCTGGTCACCTTCGGGCCGGGCGGTACGCGGGTGATGGTTTCGCTGGGCAACGGCGCCTTTGCCGAGCGCCAGATCGCCGCGGACGGGGGCGCGGCGGACGTGCACAACGGCCGGGCCACCTCGCGGGTCGGGGATTTCAACGGAGACGGTCGCGCGGATGTGGTGCGGATGGTGGGCACCCAGATGATGCTCCTCACCCAGAACGTGTCCTATCCCGACAGGCTGCTGACCGTGTCCGATCAGGACACCGCATGGGCGCGCCAGACGGTGACCTATGGCGATGCGTGGAGTGATCACATGGAGGCGCTGGGTGCCCAGGTCTGCGGGTATCCGCTGCTGTGCGGCCGGCGCGGCATGCCGGTGGTGCGCCGCGTGGTGTCCCGCGACTACCTGACCGACCCGGTCAATCCCGCCGACGGCTACTCGCTGTACTACTCCTATGAGGACCCGGTGGTTGACGTCCGCGGCTCGGGCTTCCTCGGCTTCGCCAGGATGCGGGTGTGGGATCCGCAGCGTCCTGCGGAGACCGTGCTCGACTATCCACATCGGACAAAGATCGACGGCAAGTACTACGCCTATGTGGACCGCCCCACGACGATCACCACAGCCGTGCCGCTGCTGCCGCTGCAGGGTGTGAGCCGCGCCCCGGCCACGGCCAACGCTCGGGTCAGTAAATCCACACTCACGTATCTCGTGCGGAACCTGCAGCCAGGCAACGCGCTGCCGGTCTACGTCGCCTATCCGCAGACCACCAGCACCCGTCAGTGGGAGCAAAAGGTGGACCTCACCTGGGGGTCGCTGGTCGGCAAACCGGTGACCGAGCACGTCACCGGCCTCGCCGAGCCCGCCTCGCCGGCAACCCGCGTCGATGAGACGTTCGGCTTCGACGACTACGGCAACCGGACGCAGTACACCCGCGCGGTCACCGGTGGATCAACGCAGACCGTGAAGACCGACTTCGACAACCGCCTGGCCGACTGGCTGATCAGCCTGCCCGTGCACGAGGAGACCACGTCCTCCGTCCCCGGCAACGTGCCGCCGCAGGTCACCCGGACCGTCGACAACGGCTACGACGCGCTGGGGCGGCTCGACACGACCTGGCTGGAGAAGAACAACCCCGACCCCGATGTGCGCCAGAGGGTCACGAGCGTCATCGACGCCTACGGCGTAACCCGGTCGACCACCGTCTCGGCTGACGGCCTGCCCGACCGCATCACCCACCTCGAATACACGCCGATGTTCGCGGGCCAGCCGAACGAGGAGATCTACACCTCGCAGCTCTGGTACGAGCACAACGTGGCGGCCTACCAGCCCTCGCAGTGGGCGATGGTGCAGCCGGCCTATGGCGCGACGGTGGCGAGCATGGACGCGAACGGGGTGCAGGCCACCGCGGTCTACGACGATCTGGGCCGGATCGTCAGCCGCGCTCACGACGGCGAGGCACCGGTGACGTACCTCTACGACAACCGCAACGATGCCGCAGGCGGGACCAATGGCACGATCACCCTGGCGCGCACCGGCATCGCGCCGCAACAGCCCCAGGACGTCGTGACACACACCGATGCCCTGGGCCGCACCATCTACGTCAGCAAGACCGCCTTCGGCGGCGGCGTCGCCGTCAGCACCTCGACCTATGACGTGCTGGGCCGGGTCGCCGAGCAGACTGCTCCTGCTCCCGGTGGTACCACGTCCTACACCTACGACGGGCTCGATCGGCTGCTGAGCACCACGCTGCCGGGCGGCGCAAAGGCGACGGTGAACCGGACCTTCTTCACGGCCAACGCCACCGACCCCAATGGATCGGTCTCCGACACCGTGTACAACGTGGACGGTGCGGTGGCAAAGACGATCGCGCACCGGGGCGGAACCTCGGTGACCGCCAATTACCAGTACGCCCCGTTCGGCCTGCTCTACAAGGCGATCGACGACAAGGGCCACCCCACGGTCTACACCTATGACGTGCGCGGTCGGCGCACGCAGGTGGATGATCCTGATCGCGGCAAGATCGCTGATTCCTACTTCGGCACGGGTGATCCCCGGTTGGAAACACATGTGTCGACGGGCAATGTGACCAAGTTCGAGTACGACGACCTCGGTCGCACCACGGTGAAGCACAGCGAGGACGGCGACACTGCCTACACCTATGACACCGCCCCGCACGGCATCGGCAAGCTCGCCTCGGCGACCAGCCCAGACCAGATCCAGGTGGCCTACGGATACGACGCCTCCGGCCGGGAGTCCACCGTGGACTACAAGGACCTCGCCAAGGGTACGAGCTATGGCATCGCCAAGGGCTACGACAGCTCGGGGCGACCGTCCACACTGGCCTATCCGGACGTGCCCGGGCGCAGCAGATTCACCACCCAGATCGGCTACAACAGCGGCGGCTTCGCCTCGACCGTCAGCGATGTGAGCTCGGGTGCCAACCTCGGCCTGCTCACCATGGTGAACTCGCGTCAGCCTAACGGCGCAGCCATCAGCACCAGCTTCCCGACGAGCTCAGGGCCGATGACGGAGACCGACACCTACGATCCGGTCACCGGGCAGCTCATCGGCGCCACCACGGCGACGGCCAACGCCAAGCTCTCCGACCTGTCCTACGCGTACTATCCCGACGGCCTGGTCAAGACCAGGAAAGATCTGCTGAACATGCGGTCGGAGGACTACGGGTACGACGGGCTGGGCGAGCTGACCTCGTGGTCGTTGACCTATGCCAACCAGCCCACGGCCACCACCTCCTACACCTACGACACGCTCAGCAACCTGACCGACATCACCCGCAACGGCGTACCCACCGAGCACCGGGACTACGGCAACGCAGCCGGAGGCCAGCCGCACACGCTGACCCGGACGACGCCTGCAGGCCAGAGCGCTGCACTGTCCACCTACGACGGTCAAGGAAGACAGACCTCGGGTGACGGCCGGGACTCGGTCACCTTCACCGCCTACGATCTCCCCAAGTCCGTCACGACAAGCGCGGGCAAGACGACCTACGCCTACGACGCCTTCGGCAACAAGATCAAGGAGACCGGCCCTGCCGGGGAGACCTTCTACGTGCCCGGGTATTTCGAGCACCGGACCACCGGCAACAGCAATCTCGACGTGTTCTACCTGCAGGGCCTCGACGGCCCGATCGGCCAGGTGCTCTACGACGGGTCCACAAAGCTCGAGTACGTGCTGCACGACGCCATCGGGTCGGCCACGGCCACCGTCGACGGCGGCGGAACCGTGATGCAGCGATTCTGGTACGAGCCGTTCGGCGGCCACACCACAGTGGACGGCACGCCATTGTCCACTGTGTCCAGTGAGCTGGCCCACCAGTTCACCGGGCAGGAAGCGCAGGACGCCCTGCACCTGATCGATATGAAGGGGCGGCTCTACGATCCGGCCCAGCACGTCTTCCTGACCACCGACCCGCTGGGCAGCAGCGGCAACAATCCTTATAACTACGCGTACAACAGCCCGCTGAGCTTCACCGACCCCACCGGGTACCGGCCCTGCGGGGACGGTGACCTGCTGGGCCCGGACAACTACGACCCGGCGGAGTGCACCCGCCACGGGCTGGCCCAGGGGCCGGAGAACCCGGATGCCTGGTTCACCGCGCCGATCATCGGCGACAACTCCGGCAGCGACGCGGACAAGTTGTGGTCGCAGGCCAATGCGGCCGACCGGGCTGCGGCGCTTCAGGCGGCGCGGTCGGACGCCGCCGGGTACCAGCCCGCCAGTGGGCCGGCGACCCCGGCGCCCGGCGGCGGCACCGGCACGATCAGCTCCTCGGACCTCGCGTTCTACCTAGCGATGGCGGCCATCTATGGCGGGCAGAACGGCAACCCGGTGATGACCGACAGCACCCTGGCCGATGCGCTGAGCCAGCTGCGGGAGCTCGACCCCGACATCGAGCTTGCCTCACACAGCCCGGTGTCACCCGCCTACGATCAGGAGAAGTGCCTGGCACAGCGGCGCGCCGAGGCGCTGAAAGCGGTCGTGGTCATCGCTCTGGTGATCGTGTCCATCCTGCAGCCCGAGCTCGCACCGGCGGCACTTGGCGCGGCAAGCGTCATGATCCCGCTGCACGAGATCGACTACTGCAACTCCGAGATCCTCTGGCACTACACATCGCAGGCGAACAAGGAGGCCATCGAGCGAGCCGGTGTCATCAACATGGGCAGCGGTGGAAGCGGCCCGGGCGTCTACGTCACCAACGTCGAGCCCGGCACGATCACCGACCCGGCGCTGCTGGCCCAAATCCTGTGGCCCGGTGACACCACAAAAGGGCCGGCCTTCACCGAATGGGCCTTCGGCATCGAGACCCAGGGCCTGCCCGTCACGGGCATCGGCCTCGGCGGCGGGCACGAGTACGTCATCCGTGCCCCCGTGCCCTTCACCCACTGGGTGAAGGTGGTGCCTGGCCCGTGATCACCGGCAGTGGGCATGCTCCGGGATCCGGCAAGCAGCCCAGATGCTGCTGCCGGACGGCAGACCGGTACCGATGAGCAGCACCTGGGCGCTGCCGGCCAACCCCGGCACCGGACCGATGTCGTACGCGGTCGACGGGTTCCCCGCGAACACGTGCTACTTGGTCAGCGTCTACGCGGTGCAGGACGGCGGCGTGCACTCGCAGGCCGCTACCGGCAACGCCCGCACCGCCGAGTACTGAACCTCCGGCACAGCAACGGCGGCACCCGGCCGGTCGGCTGACCTACCGGGTGCCGCCCCGCGTCCGGTGCGGTCTCGCCCGGGGGCACCGCGGTCTCCCTTTGACGTCGCGTGGGAACGGCGTGCGTTCTCGCGGTCACCCGAAAGCCGATGACCCCTCCCTGTCACGCTGATGGGGTCTGTTGCGTTGAGCGTTGGCATGATCGACGTCAGACTCGACCAGTGAAGTCGTCGCCCTGCTCGCGTCCGTGGCTGCCCGCGAGGTCGGCGTTCGCCGGGTTCCGGTTCCCCCGGAGGTGATCGTGGTCGCCGTGCGGTGACCTACGTCAAGGTCGGCGGGGTGTGGCGATACGTGTACCGGGCGGTCGACCAGCACGGCAGGTCATCGACGTGCTCGTGTCCGCCAGCCGCGACGCCGCTGCGGCCCGCAAGTTCTTCCACCGGGCGCTGTCGACGTGGAAGGTGACACCGTCGGAGGTCGTGACCGATGCCGCAGCGGTTTACCCGGCGGTGCTGGATGAACTGGTCCCGCAGGCGTGGCATCACGTAGAACGCCACGCCAACACCTCGATCGAGGCCGACCACAGCCAGCTCAAACACCGGTTGAGACCGATGCGTGGACTCCAGACCGACAAGACCGCTCAAGAGAGATCGAACGACGCGAGGCCCCGCTCAACCCGCGGTACCGGGACGTGAGACGGGGAGGACCGGGCTGTGCCCGGCCCTCCCCATTGCATTATCCGGTTTTAGTACTGCAACGACAGGTTGTGATGATGCCCGCGTCGCTTGTAGTGGCTGATGCGGGCGCGGGTCTGGCTGATCCGTCTCCAGGTTGACCAGTGCACGTCGTGTGCGATAACGCGCGTCAACGGGGCTGTGATCCGGTTGAAGAGTCGTCGGATCTCGTTACTGGACAGGGGAATCAGTGGTTCGCCGTCGCCGTCAGCGGCTTCCCTTTTGGCTCTCCTGCCGCTTCTGTGGGTGGTGCGGCGCGTCGTGAATAGCGCACGCCTGGGTGGTGTTCACGTTGGGTGTGGGGCGGCGGCCCCACAGGACGCGGGCCACGATCGCCGGGGCGAACAGGGTCGGCGGCGCGGCCACCAGGTTGGCGACCCGCAGGAACGCTCGGCCGACCACCGGGTCGTGCTCCGCGGCGCGGCAGACCCGGCCGATGTATGCGTTGATGAGTTTCGTCTTGCGCGTGCGGACGCCGTCGACGTGGGCGAAGCGCAGGTCGCCGCCGACGGCGATCTCCCACGGTGCCCGGAGCAGCCGCGCTGTGCGGGCGTAGAACCGCCGCGGCAGGCCCCGGCGTCCGCGGGCCAGGCAGTCGCGCAGGGCTAGGGCCTCGGCGGCGGCGACGGTTATGCCCTGCCCGTATGCCGGGTTGAACGAGCACATCGCGTCGCCGACGGACACGAACCCCTCCGGCAGTTGGGTGAGGCGCTCGTAGCGGCGCCGGACGCTGACGGGTAGCCGCATCCGGTGCGGCGGGCCGAGCGGCTCCGCGCCGGAGATCAGGTCATGTACCCGCCGGTCGGGCAGCCGAGCGGTGAAGGCGACGAACTCGTCGACGTCGCTCGGCAGCGTGATACCCGGGCCGCAGCCGAGGAGGGTGACCTGCCGGCGGTCGCCCTCGACGTTGATGGCCACGACTCCGTAGGGCTGGCCCGGCCACGGGCTCTGCGCGATCGCGGCGTGCGGCGCGTCGCCGGGCGTCCGGCGGAACTCGCGCGTCACGTACACCATGTTCGCGTCTACGGTCTCCTCGGGCGCCGGGTCGTACCCGAGCGCGGCCAGCCACGTCGGGCCGCGGTTGCCGCGCCCGGTCGCGTCGACGACGAGGTCGGCGTCGAGCTGCTGCACGGCGCCGCCCTTCGGCAGCACCCGAGCTCCGGTGACGCGGGTCCGGTCCGGAGTGCCGAGCAGGCCGACGGCCTCGTGCTGGGCCCGGATCTCGATGTTCGGCAGCGCTGTGACCCGGGCTCGAACGTAGCCCTCGATGGCGGGGCGGCTCAGGCACAGGCCGCGCAGTCCGGACTCGGCGTTGCGCAGCGGGTGCCCGTCGGTGATCCACAGGATGTCGCGCTGGACGTCGACTGGGACGCCGCCGAGCGCCACGGTGTCGGCTGTGAATCCGTCGAACAGCTCGGCGAGCGCCGCGTGGCCCGCGGCGAGCAGGCCGTGCCCGTGCTCGCCCTGCGGTACGCAGCGCCGTGGCGCCGCCGCCACCGGCAGCTCGTCGCGATCGATCACCGTTACCCGCGCGAACGTGTCGCTGAGTACCCGGGCGGCGAGCAACCCTGCGATGCTGGCGCCCAGTACGACGGCGTGGCCGGAGCGGTCCCTGCTTGTCATGGCGGCTCTCCTTGCGTCGGTGGCGAGCCGAACGCTCGCCTACCTCAAGCACAAGCCGGACCGGACCCCTCGCGCCTGAGCAACGGTTGCTCAGCCGTGGCGGTCGCTGAGCCGACTACTCAGCTGCGCTGTCGGGTTTCGTCCAGTCCGGGTCGTACGGGCCGTGTCATGCTGATCGGCATGACGCACGTTCGGGGCGTGTCGCGGCTGCGCGGGCCGGGTTGCCCCACAGTGGACGGTTGCTCGGCCCTGCGGCTGGTGGGTCCGGACGGGTGGTGTCGGTGGGCAGTGCCGTAGCGGCGTGGCCGTTCGTGAGCCGGCACCGGGAGCTGGAACGCATCGCCGATGCTCTCGCGGAGTCCGACCACGGTGCGGTGATCATCACCGGTCGCTCGGGGGTGGGCAAGTCGCGGCTGGCGCGGGAGGCGCTGCGGCGTGCCCGCGACGACGGGTGGCCGGTGCTACACGTGGCGGTCTCCGTCGCCGCGGCCGCGATCCCGTTCTCGGCGGTCGCGGCGCTGCTGCCGGTCGGCGCCGGGCTCGACGATCCTGTCGCGCTCCTCGTTGCGTGCCTCGAGCACCTGCGCGCGACGTTCGGCGGACGTCGCGTGATGGTCGGCGTCGATGACGCGGACCTGCTGGACCCGGCATCGACGGTCCTGCTGGGCCACCTGCTTCAGCAGCGCGCCATCTTCGTGGTGGCAACTGTGGCGGCCCCTGCCACGGCGCCGGAGCCGCTCGACGCGCTGTGGCGGGCCGGGCACGCTACCCGCATCGAACTCGGCCCACTTGACCGCGGCGCGTGCGAGCGGCTGCTGCACCTGAGCCTGCTCGGCCCGGTGACGGCCCCGTCCGCCCTGGCCCTGTGGGACGCCAGTCAGGGCAACGTCCTGTACCTGCGGGAACTCGTCCTCGGGGCTCTCGAGGACGGTGCGCTGGTCGGCACCGGCGGGGTGTGGACGTTGCGCGCCCCGCTACTGCCGGGCGCCGGGGTGGCCGCCATCGTCCGGCGTCGGCTGGCCGAGCTCCCCGCACACGACCGGCAGGTGCTGGACCGGCTGGCCGTCTGCGGTCCGCTCGGCGCCGACGACCTGGCGGAGCAGTTCCCGGCGGCCGACCTGCCGGGGCTCGAGGCCCGCGAATGGATCATGGTGCGTGTGGACGGGCGCAGGTACCAGATCGCCCTGGCCCACCCGCTGCACGGAGCGATCCTCCGCGAGGGTATCCCGACCCTGGCCGCCCGGCGGATGCTGCTCGACCAGATCGACCGCGTCGTCGCCCACGGGGCCCGGCGCGCGGCCGATCCGCTGCGGCTGGCGACGTGGCGGCTGGACGCGACGGGCGCCGGCGACGCGGCGCTGCTGGCCGAGGCCGCGGTCGCCGCCCGGGCCGCGCGCGACAACGCGCGCGCCAAGCGGCTGGCCGGCGCCGTCCTGCAGACCGGGCGGCACCTTCGCGCGAGCATCGTGCTGGCCGAGACGTTGGTGGACGAGGGAGACCCGGCCGAGGCCGAGACGGTGCTTGCCGCTGCGGAGGACCCGGGCGCGGACCCGCACACCTACACCACCTGGGCGGTGACCCGGAGCCTGAACCTGGCGTACCGGCTGGGCCGCCTGGACGACGCCGGCCGGATCCTGCAGGGCGCGGCCGACGTCGTCGGCGCCGACCGCGACGGGCGTTTCGTCGCCGCGCGGGCGCTGCTGTCGGCGTATGCCGGGCGCCCCCGTGCGGCGTTGGAGCTGGTGGGCTCGGTCGATCCGCCCGGCCGCGACGCCAGGCCGGGCGCGTCGCCGGGCCAGGCACTGGCCTGGCACGTGCGCTCGGCGAGCCTGGCCGAGCTCGGCCGGCTGGACGAGGCCGAGGAGCTGTGCCGGCTGGCGCACGACCGCCCGGAGGTGGGAGACGGACTGCCGCCAGCGGTGGTGCACCTCGCGGTCCTGGCCATGGTCCTGGACCTGCGTGGGCAGTTCGGCGCCGCGCTGGACGTCTGCGCGCAAGGGCAGGACGAGGCGGTCGCTGCCGGGGACCGGTCGCTGAGCGCAGTGTTCGCGACGGTTGCGGGTTGGACGCAGCTCGACCGGGGCGACGTCGCGGCGGCGATCGTCGCGTTCCGGGCGGCGCTGAGCGAGATCGGGCCGGTCGCCGCCTCCGATGCGGTCCGCAGCCCGGTGGCTGGCCTGGTGATGGCGACCGCGCTCGCCGGGGCCGTGGACCGGCCAGCGCTGGAGCGATTGACCACCGACCTCGACGCCGCCGCCTCCGACACCGCGGGCCCGGTCATCCAGCAGCAGCGCGCCCTGGCCTGGGTCGAGGCCCAGCACGGCAACGTGCCGGCCGCGTTGACCCGGCTGACCCGCGCGGCCGAGCGGTGCGCGCAGGTCGGTGCGTACACCCGCGAGTTCCGGCTGCTGCACGACGTGGTCCGGCTCGGCCGACCCGAGATCGTGCTGGACCGCCTCCGGAACCTCCCGTGGGCCAGCGAGATCACCGCGACGGTGCGGGCCCACGCCGAGGCCGCAGTCCGCGGCGACAGCACCGGGTTGCTGACCGCCGCGCACCGCTACGCCGACCTGGACGCGCTGCTCGCCGCCGCCGAGACTGCCACCCACGCCGCCGCCGCGGGCGACGGGCGGCTCCGATCGCGCGCCGGTGCACTGACCGTCCAGTGGCTGGCCCGATGCCCGGACGTGCGCAGCCCGGGCCTGCTGCGACCGGTGACCACGTCGCCGCTGAGCACCCGCGAACGCGAGATTGCGATCCTTGCCGCGAAGGGTCACGCCAGCCGGACGATCGCCGAGCAGCTGTTCCTGTCGATACGGACGGTCAACAACCATCTGCAGAACGCGTACACCAAGCTCGGGGTCTCCAACCGCGGTGAACTCGCCGCCGCGCTGCGACTCGGGCTGACGCCGGAGGAGGACGTGAGATGACACCGGAGCAGGTGAACCTGGTGCTGGACGGCATTGAGCGGATGCGACCGCGACTGCCGCAGATCGCCGACGCCTTCTACGCCGAACTGTTCGACCGCCACCCGCAACTGCGCCCGATGTTCCCGGCCGACCTGACCCGCCAACGCATCAAGTTCGCCGACGAACTGCACACCCTGGTGGTGGCGCTGCCCGACCTGCCGGCATTCCTCGCCAGCGCCGCCCGTCTCGGCAACCGCCACGCCGGCTACGGCGTCCGGGTGGCCCACTACAACCAGGTCCGCACCGTCCTGATCACCACGATCGCCGCCGACATGGGATCGACCTGGACCGCGGAACACGAACAGGCCTGGACGGCCGCCTACGACATGATCACCGAGGCGATGCTGCTCAACCTGCGCTGAGCAACGCCGTGCACGGAAATGAGCACGGCTTGCTCAGGCGCCCCGCGCCCCGTCGAAGCAAGCATGGGTGGCAGCGAAAGCCGTCACATCAGGGAGGTACACCATGAACATCCGCCGCGCCGGCGTCGTCATCGCCGGCCTCGTCCTCGCAGTCATCGGCCTGGCCAGCCCCGCGCACGCCGGCATCATCGTCCACGACACCGCATTTCCGCCCGGCCCGACCGTGACCGGCGACATCCAGCCGGTGACCTGGATCATCGGTCCGGACATCTGACGATCCCGATCTTCCCCCACTATCACGGCCCGTTCGCGCCCCCTGCGGACGGGCCGTCGGCAATCCGGGCAGGCGGGGTGTCTCAGCTTTCGCCACCCGGTCGAGAGGGCATCTGGTACCTGCAATCTCGCGTGCTGCTGCACGGTGGACACGGTGTTCGACGCGGCGAATCCGGTGTCGTGGCGCAGCCGCGTTCCGGTGATGGACCTGGGCGAGCACGTCGACGTGGCCGGCATGGTTGTCGGCGTGCACACGGGCGGAAGAATCTCACAGACAGATCGACGTCGGCGTGGCCGTTGTAACGTCGAGCCCGGTTGCGGTGCCGTTCACGGCGCAGTGCGGCGGGCTCGGTCAGGTGCGAGCACAGGTTTGCGCAAGGTCCGCCGGCCGAGCATGGGTAAGAAGCGGCCTCGGCCTCGTCGTGCGTTTACGGCGGGCGTTCAAGGCTGAGGTCGTGGAGTTGTGCCAGCGTGGGGATCGTTCGATTGCGCAGGTGTGTCGGGACTTCGATCTGACTGAGACGGCGGTGCGGGGCTGGGTCAAGCAGGCCGACGTCGACAGCCGTGCCAGCGTGAACCCTGCTGCTGTTCCGGCTGTTGGTGAGTTGACGTCGGACGAGCGAGCTGAGCTGGCCCGGTTGCGGCGGGAGAACCGCCGGTTGCAGGAGGATGTCGACATTGTCAAACGTGCGACGGCTTTCTTCGCGTTATTGCCATGATGATCGATGTCCGGTGGGGTTCGCTCATTTCTTCGCTGCCCTGGCCAGCGGCTGGTGGCTTGTCCCTGATGTGCGGCACTGCCGGACGCCCGCGCCCGAACCGGGAGTGGCTTGATAGGAGCCTGCTCACGCTCGAATAAGGCATGCCCTCTGGGTCGGGTCGCGGTGACTCACCGGCGGCGTCGGCCGACACCAGGTACCGCTGGCTCCGGCCACCGGGCTGCCAGCCGGATGCGTGGCGCACACCTGGTTACCGACGAGGACGCGCCCGCCCACCTCGAACCCGTCGTACACGACCGGCCCCGGCCACCCCGCGACCACCGCCCGGGTGGCCTGCAGGTCGAGCCCGAAGTTCCACTCCGGTGCGGACGGAGTGTCGGGCCGCCCGTGCCAGGTGTTGACGGCGTCGGTCCCGGCGGCGTTCCACGGGTTGTCCACGCTCAGGCTCCCACGTCCGCGAATGGAAGGAACACACCCGGTACTCCTGCATTGTCGGCTTACCGCGAGTGCTTCACCGTTCAAGGGGCGCGGCTGGAAAGTTTCAGGACTCGTCGTGTTCGCTGAGGCCGCGGTTTCCTCGCAGGTCGTTGGTTTTTCCTGGCCACCGAGTTGGTCCGGATTTCTACCGTTGCGGGCGAGCATTGACTTAAAGGTTTAAGTTAGCCACGTTCCATGGCACGTCGATTGACGATGACCTGTGGAACGAGGAGACCTCATGAGGCACCGAAGAGTGCTGCTGGCATCTGGCGCGGTGGGCGCGCTCGTGGCCGCCGCCGCCGTGGTCGTGACACTGCCGGCCTCGGCCGCGGCCGCCGGCTGCGCCGTCACGTATCAGAACACCAGTGCGTGGCAGTCGTCGCCCACGTCGGGCGGCTTCAACACCACGCTGGCGATCACCAACCTCGGTGACCCGGTCAGCCACTGGACCCTCACGTTCACGCTGCCCGCCGGGCAGACCCGCACCGGTGGCTGGAACGCGACGTTCACGGGCACCGCCGCGGTCTCCGCCACCGATGCGGGCTGGAACGGCGCCATCGGCACCGGCGCGACCAACGCGAGCGTCGGCCTGCAGGGCGAATGGACCAGGGCGACCGCCGGGTCCACCCCGCCGGCGCCGTTGCCGCAGCCGACGAACTTCGCCCTCAACGGGGTCGCGTGCACCGGCGGCACGACCAGCCCGAGCCCGTCGGCCAGCAGTTCGCCGGGCGGTAACCAGGCACCGGCGGTTGCCCTGACCAGCCCGACGGCCGGCCAGACGTACACAGTGCCGGCGACGGTCAACCTTACGGCCACCGCGAGCGACCCGGGCGGCTCGGTCGCCCGGGTCGACTTCCTCAACGGCTCGACGGTGCTCGGATCGGATACCACGCCGCCATACACGTATGCGTGGGCGAATGTCCCGGCCGGCACGTACTCGGTGAGTGCCCGCGCGGTGGACAACCTGGGCGCGAGCACGACCACCACCCCGGTCTCGATCCGGGTCAACCAGCCGAACACCGGCGGGGCGGCCCCGGCGCTGCACGTCAACGGCAACCACCTGGTGACCGCGGCCGGTGCGACGTACCGGTTGCTGGGGGTCAACCGGGCCAGCGCCGAGTTCGCCTGCGTGCAGGGCAAGGGCCAGTGGGACGGTGCGCAGCCGGATCAGGCCAGCGTCGATGCGATGAAGGCCTGGAACATCCACACCGTGCGGATTCCGCTGAACGAGGACTGCTGGCTGGGCACGTTCGGTACCCCCAGCGGCGCCACCTACCAGCAGGGCGTCAAGGCCTACGTAGACCTGCTCGTGGCCAACGGGATCACACCGATCGTGGAGATGCACTGGAACCACGGCGTGTACACCGGCACGTCGTCGGCCTGCGCGGACGCCACCGCCACCTGTCAGAAGCCGATGCCCGACGCGCAGTACGCGCCTACGTTCTGGACCCAGCTGGCCACCATGTTCAAGGGCAACAACGCGGTGATCTTCGACCTGTTCAACGAGCCCTACCCGGACGCGGCCAACAACTGGACGGACGCGACCGCAGCGTGGACTTGCCTGCGCGACGGCGGCACCTGTACCGGCATCGGCTACCAGGTGGCCGGCATGCAGAGCCTCGTCAACGCGGTCCGCGCGACCGGGGCCACCAACGTCATCATGGTCGCCGGCCTCACCTGGACCAACGACCTGACCCAGTGGCTGAAATATAAGCCGACCGACCCGGCCGGCAACATCATGGCCTCGTGGCACACGTACAACTTCAACGCGTGCGTCACCGTTGCCTGCTGGGACAGCCAGATCGGCGTGGTCGCCGCGCAGGTGCCCGTCGTGGCCGGCGAGATCGGCCAGAACACGTGCGCCCACGACTACATCGACCAGGTGATGGCCTGGGCGGACACGCACGGCGTCGGCTACCTGGCGTGGACCTGGAACCCGTGGGGCTGCTCCCAGGGCAACGTCCTCATCACCGACTACGCCGGCACGCCGACCGCCGGCTTCGGTGAGGGGTTCAAGGCACACCTGCTGACCCAGAACCCGTAGCCGGGTCGAGGTGACGGGCCGGGCCGCGACCCGGCCCGTCACACCGCTGCCGCGCCGCGGGCTACTTAAACGTTCAAGAACAGACGGCGTACCTTCTGAGGATGAACGCCCCCACGTTCGTCCGTGACCTCACCGTGCTCGCCGTCAACGAGCCGGCCGCCGTTCTCGGCATCGGTGGGGCGCGGCGGTGAAGCGGCCGACCATCGCCGAGATCGCGGCGCGGGCTGGCGTCTCGATCGGCGCCGTGTCGTACGCGCTCAACGGTCGGCCCGGCGTGTCCGCGAAGACCCGCCAGCGCATCCTCGACATCGCCGACGAGATCGGCTGGCGGCCGAGCGTCGCGGCCAGGTCGCTGTCCGGTTCTCAGGCCCACACCGTCGGCCTTATCGTCACCCGACCGGCGGAGACCCTCGGCGTCGAGCCGTTCTTCATGCGGTTCATCGCGGGACTGGAGCGCGAGCTGTCCGGGCGGCGCATCGCGCTGCTGCTGCAGGTCGTCGAGGACCACCGCGCCGCCATCGAGGCGATGCGACTGTGCTGGGCTGAGCGGCGCATCGACGGCATCGTGATCACCGATCTGTGGGCCGAGGACGCGCGAATCCCGGTCCTGGCGGAGCTGCAGATGCCGGCCGTGCTGGCCGGCCGCCCCCGGGCCGACACCCGGCTGCCCGCGGTCTGGACCGACGACTCAGCGGCGGTGGACTCGGCCGTCGACTACCTGGTGGCACTCGGGCACCGCCGTATCGCCCGTGTCGCGGGGCTGCCGGCGCTGGAGCACACGCAGGTGCGCATAGCGGCGTTTCGGGCGGCCGTGCACAGGCACGGCATCGGCGAGCCGCAGGTCGTCGAGACCGACTACACGTGGGAGGAGGGGGCCCGCGCCACCCGGACGCTGCTGTCCCGCCGCGACCGGCCGACCGCCGTCATGTTCGACAACGACGTGATGGCCCTCGCCGCACTCAACGTGGCACAGGAGATGGGAGTCGCCGTGCCCCAGGAACTGTCCATCGTGGGTGGTGACGACTCGCAGCTGTGCGTCCTGGTGCGGCCGGCGCTGACCGCTTTGTCCTGGGACATCCAGGCGTACGGCGCGCATACCGCGCGCGTCCTGCTGGAGACGATCGACGGTCGATCCCCCGCCTCGCACCAGGAACGGGTCGCCCGCCTGGTCGTCCGCGCGAGCACCGGCCCTCCACCCTCCTGACCCCATCCACACCCGCTGCCGGTCGGCCTCCGGCGCCGCGCGTGGGCACGGCGTCGGAGGCTTGACGTGAGCGTGGCACCGGTCGCGCCGGTGTGGCTCTCAGGCGATGGTGCGAGGATCTGCTGGATCTCGGGTACGGCATTGCAGAGGTGGCTGAGCGTCTCGGTCATGATCCGGCGACGTTGATGCGCTACTACTCCCGGGTCAGCGCCTGCCGCCGGCGGCAGAGCGCCGACGACCTCGCGGGGCTCATCGCGCCGGACTTCACTCCGGTCGCCGCGTCGCTGAGCGTATGAACGACAAACGCCAGCTCGGGACACTGGCCGGGCACCGGCGGCGAGGTGATTCGTGGACCCCTTTACTCGGCCGGTTTATGCTTGAGACGACCTGGGAGAACGTGCTTGAGCACGTCGCTGGGGCCTCCAACGACTGGGGGTCAAGGGGTCGTGGGTTCGAATCCCGCCGTCTGGACTGCGACAGCGGTTCCGCAGGTCGAAGCCCATCAAGCTTCCTGTTTTGTGCAAGACCCAACTGTCAGGGGTCAACCATGCCCCTACCGGGCCCCTTGACTCGAACAGGGCCCTGCGTTGTTCGCTGACGGGGAGCCGGGCATAGCTGTCGTAGCGCGTGCCGCAGGACGGGCGCGGTCGGCGGTCGTCCCACGAACGAAGCGCAGGCTGTACGCGTGGAGATCCCGACAAGATCGCCCCCTACGTCAACGCCCCCGAGCTCGGCGAGGCACCGAGCGGCACGCGCTGCGGCAAGGCCGGTTAGTGCGACAGCCGCCATCGCGACAGTGAGCCTCTTCCAACCTGATTTCGCAGTTCAGGTGGGCTTCGGACAGTAGGACATGGGCCGGTGTCGATGCATGTCGCGATCGACCGGACCCGCGGCCACAAGGACCGGCCGCACTACTCGGGCATCAAGCACAAGCGTCACGGGGTGAACGTGCAGGTCATCGCCGACCCGCACGGCCGGCTCATGTGACTGTCACCAGCGCTGCCGGGCGCGACGCACGACCTGACCGCCGCTCGCGCTCACGGCATCATCGCCGCGCTGATCGCCGCTGTTGTGGCGGCCCTCGCCGACAAGGCGTACCGCGGAGCCGGTGGCGCCGTCGGTGTGCCGTTCAACGGCCGCGACCTGCCGGAACGGATGCGGGACTGCAACAGCAGCCACAACCAGATCCGCAGGATCGGCGAACGCGCCAACGCCACCCTCAAGACCTGGCGGCTCCGCGCCAGCTGCGCTGCTGCCTGCAACGCGCAACCGCCCTGACCGCCGCGATCCTCGTCCTTCAACAGATCGAAGACCAGCATGGATGAGGTTGGAAAGGCTCAATGCCGAGCCGTCGCGACAACGACGAGCATTACGCCGCCGCGTAAGCCCTCGTCGCCAACTACCTGGGGCTGCGGACCCTGGTCGTGCTGCGCGACACCGGCCGCGGGCGGCGTGGTGCGCGGCAGCGCCACCCGCAAAGGCAACTCCTGGCTCCGCGGCGCCCTCGGCGAAGCCGCCGCCTCAGCCGGCCGCAGCAAAGACACCTACCTCCAGCCCGCTACCGGCGCATAGCCAGCCGACGCGGCACCAAACGCGCCGTCGTCGCCGTCGGCCCAGCATCCTCACCGCGACCTGGCACATGATCACCCACAACACCGACTACCACGACCTCGGCGCCGCCTACTTCCTCACCCGCACCGACCCTGCCCGACACGCCCGCAGACTCATCGGCCAGCTCAACCAACTCGGCTACCAGGTCATCCTCGACCCCATCCACTGAGGTTCATTTTCGACTCAGTCCCGCGGTCGGCACCCTCACCGCACCTGCAATCGCCGCACCCGCGGCGGCCGAAGCCGCCGAAGCCACTCTCCCCGAGTACGCTCCTGTTCCAGCGTCGGCGCTGGGCCCGGGCCTCAACGAGCAGGGGTACTACGTCGGGCAGGTGGAGCGGAACCTGTACTGGGTGACCGACGGCACCTACCAAGCGGCGTTCGCCGTGCCCAACGAGTAGCGCCTCGCAGCAGGTGGGAACACCGGCTGCGAGGCTGCACCGCCCTCAATCCGCCGTCACGCTGCGGCGCGGGGCGGCAGGTCGAACTCGTCGTTGCGCATCCGTAGCAGCGCCACCGACGCGCCGGCGAAACCGACCGCCGCGACGAACAGGCCGGCGCCCTGGGCCACGTGCCCGGGCAGGAACGGGTGGGTGAAGCCGCCGACGGCCAGCGCGAATCCCATCCAGGCCGGCGCGACCCGGCTGCGCCACAGCGCCAGGCCGAGCAACAGCAGCCCGAAAACGACGGCGATGATGAACAGCAGGCCTGCACCGAGTACGATCGGCTCCTCGTTGAGCGCGTCGTCGAGCTTGCCGATCGCAGCGGTGTCGAGCGCGTGCCGGGCGGTCATGAGCGACGGGGTGAGGATCCCGCCGAGCAGGCTGACGCCGGCGAAGAAGCCGGTCAGGGCGATCGCCGCCCCGACGGTGGTCAGCCGGGGAGCCGTCCGCCGGGCTGCCCACGCCACGGCGATCGTGGCCGGGATGAGCCCGGCGACGAAGACCATATCGAGGTACGGGAGGATCCGCGTGATCCCGTCGTGCGCGGTGAACCCCGCGACGCTGGTCGCGAAGTCCGCCCCGCCGTCGACGGGGACGATGATGTAGTAGATGCCTTTGGCGAGCATCGGCAACGGTGCGAGGACGGCGAGGAGGACCCGCCAGAAGCCGCGGACGTCCCGCGGGGTGGCGGTGGCCACCGGTGACTCGGCGGCGAGCTGGTTGATCGTCATCAAGACTCCAGAGATCTTCGTGGTGACAGCCGGACTTCCACAGCGTCGGCCCCGGCGGACCCCGCGCGCACGGGGGTGCTGTCCCAGGTCGATCCCAGTTCGCGCGGCCGGGATGGGACCTGGCACCTATGGCCGGTGGGGGTGACGCGGCCCGATGATGTGTGCGTGGTCAAGCGGTCTTGGTGGGTGCTCGGTGTCGTCGTCGCGACGCTCGCCGGGGCGTGGGTGTCCTGGTTCGTGGGCGGGCTGACGTTCGCCGACGCCGCCGAGACGTACCTGCTGACCAACACCGCGATGGCCGCGACGTTCACGGCGTTCGGCGCGCTTGTGCTGGCGTACCGGCCGGGCCAGCGCATCGGCTGGCTCTTCGTCGCCTACGGCGCCTGCTACGCCGTGAGCGTGGCCTGCCTCGGCCTGATGTCCGGGGTGGTCGACTGGTCCCCGGCCGCCGAGCGAGTGATCACCCTCGTCGGCATCACCATCTGGATCCCGGCGGTCACCGTATGCCTGCCGCTCATCCTGCAGCTGTTCCCGGCTGGCCGGCCGCTGACGCCGCGGTGGCGGTGGCTGGCGGTGGCGACCCTGGCGCTCACCGCGGCGAGCCCTCTGGCGACACTTGCGCCGGGTTCGCTCGACAACGAGCCGCTCGCGGATCGCAGCCCGATCCTGCCGGACGCCGCCGGGCGGATCGTCGGGGCGCTGGTGCCCATGTATGCCGCCGCCACCGTGATCGTCCTCGCGCTCAGCGTGACGGCCCTGGCGGTCCGGGCCTGGCGGTCGCGGGGTGCCCAACGCCTGCAGATCCTGTGGCTGCTGTGGGCGGTCGCGTTCTACGTCATGCTCAACGGCCCGCGCGTCGTCGGTGCCGACGGGCCGATCCTGTTCCTGCTGACCCTGCCGCTGATCCCGGCCGCCGCGACCGTCGCGATCGTGCGCCATCAGCTGTACGACATCCGCCTCATCATCAACCGGTCGGTGGTCTACGGGCTTCTGACGCTCGGCGTCGCCGGGGCGTACCTGGGCATCGTCTGGGTGCTGTCGGCGGTGGCCAGCCATCGTCTCCCGGTGACTCCGCTGATCGCCACGGCGGCCGTCGCGGTGGCGTTCGCGCCGGCCCGGTCGGCGACGCAGACCTTCGTCGACCGCCTCATGTACGGCCGGCGCGGGGACCCTGCCGAGGCGGCCGCCCGGGTCGGGGTGCGCCTCGGCACCGGCCTCGACGGCGTCCTGCAGGCGGTCTGCGAGGCGCTGCGGCTGCCGTACGCCGCGATCACGTCGGACGGCAGGCTGGTGGCGACGTTCGGCATAGCGCCGGCGGCGCGGGAGACGGTCGCCCTCGAGGTGGCAGACGGCCCGCCGGCCGACCTGCTGATCGGCCTGCGTTCCGGGGAGACCCGCCTGGCCGCCGCCGACCGGCGGGCGCTGGAACTGCTCGCCGCCCCGGTGGGCCTCGCCGTGCAGAGCGTGCGCCTCTCCGAGCAACTGGGCGAGTCTCGTACCCGCATCGTCGCCGCCCGTGAGGAGGAGCGCCGCAGGCTGCGCCGGGACCTGCACGACGGGCTCGGCACCGCGCTGACCGCCATCTCGCTCAAGGCCGACGCCGCCTACAATGTGCGCGCCAGCGACCCAGGCCGCTCGGCGGACCTGCTGCTGAGCCTGCGGGCCGACCTCACCGCGGCGATCGCCGACATCCGCCGGGTCGTCTACGACCTGCGCCCGCCGGACCTCGACGAGCTCGGCCTGCTCGGCGCGCTGCGGCAGCGGGCCGAGCAGACGCCGACCTGCCTGGTCAGCATCGACGCCGGTGACCTGCCGCCGTTGCCCGCCGCGGTGGAGGTCGCCGCGTACCGCATCGTCACCGAGGCCATCACCAACGCGGTGCGCCACGGCCGGCCCACCCGGTGCCACGTCACGCTGCGCGCCGATCACGCCCTGCACCTGGAGGTCCGCGACGACAACCGGGGCGACCCGGGCGCGGCCTGGACGCGCGGGGTGGGACTGCGCTCGATGCACGAACGGGCCGGCGAGCTCGGTGGCACACTCACCGCGGGCCCGACCGACCAGGGCGGCCTCGTGCACGCGCAACTGCCACTGGAGAACGCATGATCCGGATCCTGATCGTCGACGACCACCCGCTGATGCGGGAGGGCCTGCGGGCGCTCGTCGCCTCCGTGCCCGAGATCGAGGTGGTGGCCGACGCCGGCGACGGCGACGCCGCCCGTCGGGAGGCGCAGCTCACCCAGCCCGACGTGGTCGTCATGGACCTGCACATGCCCGGCGTCAACGGTGTGGACGCCACCCGGGCGATCCTGCGTACAGTGCCGTCGACCCGGGTGCTCGTGCTGACGATGTTCGAGGACGACGACTCGGTCTTCGCCGCGATGCGCGCGGGCGCCTCCGGCTACCTGGTCAAGGGCGCACAGCAGGACGAGATCCTGCGCGCGATCCGGTCGGTCGCCGCCGGGCAGGCGATCTTCGGCCCCAGCGTGGCCCGCCGGATCATTGACTTCTTCGCCGGTGGCGCGGCGCACGGCCCGGCCGCCGACCCGTTTCCGGAGCTGACCGACCGGGAACGGGAGGTTCTCGACCTCATCGCCTCCGGCCGCAGCAACAGCGCGATCGCCCGGGACCTCGTCATCAGTGCGAAGACGGTTAGCAACCACATCACCGCCATCTTCGCCAAGCTCCAGGTCGCCGACCGCGCCGAAGCCATCGTCCGGGCCCGCCAGGCCGGCCTGGGCACCCGCCGGCCGTGACGCGGCGTTCCGGGAGGGCGGGCTTAGGCCAGAGCCCCGCGTGACGGCTCGCACCACCCCCGCCGGGTGAACGGTCCTACCAACGGATGACGGGTGCTCGTTGCCGGGATCGGGTGCGCTGCATTCGGTACATCAAGCAAATCCGGATGCCGCCCGCATCGCGTTCCGTCACGTTTCGTAATCACGAGCCGTAGATGACTACCACCTGCTTCTGCTCTGCGCGCTCGCCACGATCTCGGCGGGCGCCGGCAGCTTCTTCAGCCCGGCGATGCTCGCGCTCAAGCCGCTACTCGTCCCGGTCGACAAGCGGCAAGCGGCGAACGCGACGCTCAGCATGCTCCAGACCGGCAGTTCGGTGGCAGGCCCCGCGTTCGGCGGTCTTACGGTCGCCGCCCTCGGCGCACCGGCCGGCTTCGCCGTCAACGCAGCCAGCTTCCTCGCCTCGATGGCCGCGGCGCTGCTGCTACGGGTGCGCGCCGAGCGCGGCCCGCGCGCGTCGATGCTCCGCGAGCTCGCCGACGGATGGCGCGCGGTCAGCAGCGCCTGGGAGACCGCCATCCAGGACAACGTGCCGCACCGCGCCCTCGGACGCGTGGGCTCGTGGGACACCCTGACCTCGTTCATCGCCATGCCTGTCGGCAACGTACTGGCGGCGCCGCTTTCACAGGCGTACGGCACTGACCGGGTCCTCACGGTGTGCGCCGGAGTCCTCTTCACGTCTGCCTTATCCCAGCTATTCATCCCCGGCACCCGGCGGCTCACCCGGGCGACACCCAGGCAGGCCGAGCCGCCGACCCCTTCCCGGCCGGAACAGCCGCATCACCAGAAGCCTGACAGAACAGAGCTTCGCCTCGATCTGCGTTCCACCTTGATCAGCCGCGGCACACGGACTCGAACGCGCGGGTGCGGAACCGGAACTGCGGCGGGCAGCGTGGCGCGATGCGCTGAACGCGGCCGATGACGATCGAGGGCGAGCCCAGTGCTTGCTGCCGCTGGCGCACCTGGGTGTCTGGCCGATTCCCGAAGCCGACGACCTCCTCGCACGGTCGATCACGCCGGAGTGGACGTATCGCTTGGCGCAGGCCGTTGCGCGTGCCGCAACGGGGGACGTGAGTGGCGCGCTGCCGGTCGTCCGGGCTATCACTCAAGAACGCGTGTACGCGGCCGTGCAGCTGATCACGATACTTGAGGAGTACTGCAGCGGAGCGGAAGCGGCTGCCGAGTGGCGGCGATTCGGCGAGCGGGCCGATCGGTGCGGATCTCGCAGCCAGCGAAACAAGACTATCCGCCGGATGGGTCGGTGCTGTTCACCGCCCGGCCTGAGCTGTGCAGGGCGTTACAGTAAGCCGGTTCGCTGCGGGCGTAGCGGTCGAGGCTGCTGGACGCGAACCCGTTGCTCTACCGTTCGATCATGTCCGACGCCCTCCTGGTGCATGACCTCGTCGAGCAACTCACGGACTGGCTGCTCCGGCTGATGCCACCCGGCGCGCGCCGCGACGCGCTCATCGCCGTGCTCACCGAACGGTTCGGGGCCGTGGACGCCCCGGTCACTGGCGCCGACTGCGTGGTGATCGAACAGTGTGCGTGGAAGGTCTCCCGCCATCTCGCGCTCACCTTCGAGCCCGGCGGCACCGGCCGGCCTGACACCGTGTCGCCGGGTTGGCCTGATCCCGACCCGGATGTGGTCCGGGCCCGGGCCGCGTGCGTTTCGCAGGTGCGGCGGCTGGCGGACGGCACCTGCCTCATCAGCGTCGACGACCTTGACGCCGTCAGCCTCGCCCAGCCGTATCTCGACGCCGCGTTCGCCCTCGCTCAGGGATCGGCCCGGATCCTGCTCGACCTGCGCGCCAACGGGGGCGGCGACCCGGCGACGGTGGCGCACATCGCAGGCCGGCTGCTCGGCGACACGCCGACGCAGCTGTCCGAGGTCGTCTACCCGGACCGGCGGCGCCAGTGGTGGACACCCGCCCTGCCGTCCGGCACGAGCCTGCGGCAGCCGGTCGCCGTCCTCGTCGGCCCGGGCACGTTCTCGTCCGGCGAAGCGCTCGCCTATCACCTGCAGGCACGGGGCAGGGTGGCCGTCGTGGGTGAGACCACGCCCGGCGCCGCCGATCACATCACGCCGATCCGACTGGCGCCGACGGTTCTGGCGCACCTGCCCGAGGCCTACGTCGTCGACAGCATCACCGGCACCAACTGGGAGGGCGCCGGCGTCGTGCCCGACGTCGTCAGCCCGGCCGAAACGGTGATCGAGACTGCGGTGGCGGCGCTGCGCTGACGGCTGCTGGGCGAGCCGGGCCAGGTACCCGGGACCCCGTGGCCGCACCGCGCCCTCGGACACGTGGCTGATGCTCGGTCGCCCACCGCTCGGTGAAGCGTCTGATGTGGTCACCGCCCGGTGGGCATCGGGTACACATCGAAGGGATCGGCGACTTCGTCTACTCCATGCACCTGCCAGTGGTGCCGGAATCGTAGGGTTGGCGTGCTGCCGGGCGCGCAACAGCAGACCCGGCAGCACCATTTCGACTCGTCGGAACTACCAGCCTTGGTGGGTCGAGCAGAGGTTGTCGCTTTCGAACCCGTACTCGTCAACGTCGTGGTCGGAGTCCAGCCACACACTCGCCAGACCGGCGACCGCCACATGCTGGGTCACCCAGAACTCCCGGGTCACGTGCGCACCCCTGGCCAGCCCCGGTTGGACGAAGTTGGCCGTGGTTTCGTTACCGCCGGTGGCGGTCCACACCCACTGGACGCGGACGTTGAAGGAGGTCCGGGTGTCGATGAGACCACTGTTGGTGTAGGTGAACCGGAATTTCCACCAGTCGATGCCGTCGCCGTAGTCGACGGGATCGTCGAAAACACCGCAGGACAGCACCTTCAGGTTCGGCTTGGCGTACGGCGGGTCGGCAGCGGCCGGGCCGGCAAGAGCAACTACCGAGGTCATGGCGGCGATCAGGGCAAGGATCGCCGCGACGATCCTGCCGCGCCCAACGCCGCGCTGCACGTGAACATTCATGATGGCATCGTTCGACGAGCCGTCGTCGCGCACATGGTCTTTGTACGCGTAGCCGACGTCAGGAGCGTCACGTGATACAAAGCCGACATTGGCCCCACGAGCGGAGAACCACACCGCGCTGGTGAGGTACATGAAGCGCTCCCGCGATGTCAAGGTGTCCCGACGAACCAAGCGACGGGACGGGGTGAGCCGGATGCGTGCGCGGTTGCCGGTCGTGCCGGCCTGGTGGAGCAGGAGGAGGCGGACCGGCTGCGCGTCGCCGGTCACACGCCGGTGGTCCTGGCGCGCTCGCTAGGCGTCAACCTCACCACGGGGCCGGCCTGCCGGAGAAGCTGCCCAGCTGTGACGTCATCATTGATGTCACCAACGTCGTTACGACGAGAGAGCCGTGACACCGTGGGGGCACGCCATGGTTTCTGTGCTTCCGCTCGGGCGGTCGTTGAGATGTTGGTCGGCGTGGCGTCAGGCCGGTCGGGGTCGGACATGGTGCAAGGCCCTCGGTGAAGTCCTCGACGGACGCCGGTTCCGTACGCAGGTCGAACGCGTGTTGTTTGCGCTGGTGGCCAACCGTGCGGTGGCGCCGGCGTCGAAGCTGGCCGCATCCGACTGGGTGAACTGGGACATGGCCGTGCCGGGGCTGGAGCGGATGGACGCCGATCATGCCTACCGGGCGATGGATCTGCTCATCGACGCCGATGCCGGCGCACACGCCACCGTGCAGGAGACGGTGTTCTTCGCCGTGGCCAACCTGCTCAACCTGGAAGTCGACGTGCTGTTCTTCGACACCATCAGCACCTACTTCGAACTCGACGACGAGGACGACTCCGACGGCGGCACCGTGTCCACGCTGCGCCGGTTCGGCAAGCAAGGACCATCGACCGGATCTGCCGCAGGTGGTCATCGGTCTGGCCGTCACCCGTGAGGGCATCCCGGTGCGGTGCTGGGTTGGGCCGGGCAAACCCCGGACGCCACGGTGATCCCGCAGGTCAAGGACAATCTGCGCGGGTGGCGGCTGGGCCGGGTGATCACCGTGGTCGACCGCGGGTCCTCCTCGGATGCCAACCTGGCCTACCTGGCCCGGGCCGGCGGCGGGTGGCCGCCGGTCAACGGATGCGCGACGGCAGCCCCGACGCCCAGGCCGCGCTCGCCCGGCAGGGCCGCTACCAGGTGGTGTGTGACAACCTTGCGGGTCAAGGAGGTCGCCGTGGACGCGACACCGGGCAAGCGGTGGATCATCTGCCACAACCCGGTCGAGGCCGAACGCGACCAGCGCCCCCGCGACAAGCACCTGGCCCGCATCGAGGCTGAACTGGCCCGTATCGCCGCTGCCTGGGCCAAGGCCAGCGCGAAGGCCGCCAAGGCCGGCAGGATCGACAACGACGAGCCGCACCGGCGGGCCGAGTGCGCCCTGCGCGATCATCCGACGCTGGGCCGCTATCTGCGCCAGCAGGCCAACGGCCGGCTCGTCATCAACCGGGCGAAGGTCGCCGCCGACACCAAGCTCGACGGCAAGTACCTGCTGTCGACCAACGACCCGTACCTGTCGGCCGAGGGCGGGCCCTGGGCTACAAGTACCTCCTTGAGGCCGAACTCTTCCGCGCCATGACCGACGACTGATACCAAGATCACCAATCGCATCCGGAACTTGCGCCAGAGCCAGTTTTCAGGCGTCGCCGACACTGCTGGCGCCAACCGGAGCGGAACCGGATCGGTCGCGCGTGCGTATTGCATGGTGTGCAACTGACAAGGGGGTCGATCGAGAGGGAACAGTCACGTCTTCGAATCACAGTCTTCGCTACTACGGTGCACGGCAACGGCTGCCCCCATCCGGACTGCCGGCCATCATGACCCACATATCATAGGACTCGATAGGAAGCAGCATGCGCAAACTCGTCTATATGATCAACATGTCCGTTGATGGCTGCATCGCCGGGCCGGAAGGCGAGGTGGGCTTCTTCTCCTTCGCGGGCGATCACCTGCAGGCACTCGCAGCGGAGTTCCCGGAGACGGTCAGCGCGCCGATGCGAGCCATGATGGGCGTCGAAGGTGTCGTCAACAAGCGCTTCGACACCGTCGTCATGGGCAGCGGCAGCTACCGTCCCGCGCTTGAGCACGGTATGGCCGTCCCGTTCCCGCAACTCAAGCAGTACGTTGTGTCGCAGACCTTGACCGAGGTTGACCCTGCCGTGTCGGTCGTCGCCGATCCCGTCGGACTGCTCACGCTCCTCAAGCAACAGCAGGGCCGGGATATCTGGCTGTCCGGCGGCGGCAAGCTGGCCTCCTCATTGGTTGAATTGGTGGACGATCTCATCTTGATCATCCACCCGGTCGTCGCCGGAGATGGCGTACGGATCTTCGACGGTGGCCTCAACCCAGTTCTATTTGCTTGCACCTCCTCGAAGGTGTTGGGCAACGGTGTGACCATCGCGCGATACGAGCGGGCGGAACAAAAGGACGTCTGACTCACGGGGGGGGGGGGGGTAATGAAGACTGGCGCCGGCTCGGAGTTGCGAGCCAGTCGACCGGCCGTGCAACAAGACCTTCTGGCTGCCAAAGGTCGCGCCGGTGGACCGCCGTGCTACTCGAGCCCGAATAGGCCGCGCTTCCTGAAGTTGATGAAGCAGCCCGCCGACCTCCATCCACACGAGAGCGTTACTCTCGGCCGAATCCTTCGCCCAGCCGTACAGCCGTAGGTCGGCCACCACGGCGCGGCCCGGACGCGGAGCCGCCGTCGCCCTGCGACTCATCGGATCCACCGCAACGGGTGCATGGCGGGAAGTTGTGGAAAGGCCATTTTCGGGAAGCGCAAATCTATCCCTTCCCGAAAAGGGAGATAAAGGCGATTGCTAGTTAAAACATTCCTTCGCGGGCTCGACTCGTGGCACGGTATGGGTGTAGGTGTTGAGCCCATTTAGAACGACCTGGCAATGAAAGGAATATTTCGTGGTTTTCCGCATTCTCTTCGCAATTCTGGCCATCGGTTTCACTGCAGGTGGAATCGGCACCTTGCTCGGCATTCCATTCTACGTTGCAGTTATGAAGAAGGTCGGCGTTGACAAAACCTTGAGTGCCGTAATTGCCCTGCTCGAAATCGCGGCCGGAACCGGTCTCGTGGCAGGCCTCTTCTTTCCCGCGCTGGGCGCGGCGGCTGCCGCCGGGTTGGCCCTGCTCATGATCGGGGCGGTGATCTTCCATATTCGGAGCAAGGACTACAACGGCCTCGTAGCGCCGATCTTGTTAGGGCTGATGTCGGCTGCTGCGATCGCGGCGACCGCCGCGAACCTTTAGTATGAAGACGGCCACCGTGGTGATCATCGATGGTTTGTGAAGACAACTGAAGAACGAGCGGGGCCGCGTGCCATAGCGCGGACCCAGAGCGGTGGCGAGCGCTGCTCGACACGGGGATGGCTCGGGTTGCCGCCCGGTTCGCCAAGGACCTCACCCGCAGATGGCATCATCCCTCATCCCCGCACTGACCCTCACCGCACCCGGCGTAGAGTCCCCGCTTGTTGCGGTCACCGATCGTGAGCACGGCGGGCTGCTGCACGCCTTGGCCTCGGTCCCGGATCCGCGTGACCCATGCGGGATCCGGTATCCCCTCGCAGGCCTGCTCACCGTCGCGGTCTGCGCCGTCCTCGCCGGCGCGTCGTCGTTCGCCGCGATCAGCGACTGGCTGCATGACCTCGACGAGCAGGCCCGGACCAGACTCGGGTTCGACCGCCGCATCCCCGCGGGCGCCACGGTGTAGCGGCTGCTGACCCGCCTCGACGCCGGCCTGCTCGCCCAGGTCCTGGCCGGCTGGCTGCGCACCCGCACCCGACCGGCACCGCACCGGCCACGCCGGTACCGCACCGTCATCGCAGTGGACGACAAGACCCTCCGAGGCGCCAGCCGCCCCGACGGCCAGATCCACCTGCTCTCCGCCCTGGACACCAGCACCGGCATCGTCCTGGCGCAGGTCACCATCGCAGCGAAGAGCAACGAGATCCCGGCGTTCACCCCTCTGCTGGACGCCGTCGCAGCCGTACTCGGCGATCTGACCGGTGTCATCTTCGTCGCCGATGCCCTGCACGCCCAGACAGAACACGCCCGGCAGGTCGCGGCCCGCGGCGCGCACCTGCTCGTGCAGGTCAAAGCCAACCAGCCGACCCTGCACACACAGCTCAAACGCCTGCCCTGGGCACAGGTCCCGGCCGGGGACCGCACCCGCAACCGCGGCCACGGCCGCCGCGCAATGACCCTGATTGCAGCCGCGAGGAACTCCCCGGCGTTTGGGGCGCGGAACGTTCAGATGGTGACGGCGGGAACTGGGGGAGGCCCTCCCCGGCCCGGCCGCCTACGGATGTGCTGTCGGAGTGTCGAGTCCTATGACCGATGATCTCGGGAAGTGGATCTCGTGTCGGGAGGGAGTCGGAGGCGGCCGTAGTACTGCTCCGGTAGGCGCTACCTGGAACCGGGCAGTAGTCCGTGTACAACGACACCTTCGGCGATCACGGCGCGGATCCGAAGGTCCTGGTCGAGTACGACGAGGTCTGCGTCTTTGCCTGGCTGGATGCTGCCAGTGCGCTCGTCCAGGCCAAGGACACGAGCGGGTGTGCTGGCGGCGGCCGTGGCGGCGTGCGTGATGGGAATGCCGACGCAGCGCACCGCGTGGCGCACTGCCGCGTCCATCGTGAGTGTGCTACCGGCGTGGGTGACACCGTCGAGCAGAGTCACCTTACCGTCGCGGGACTGCACCGGCAGTGGCCCGAGTTTGAAGCTTCCGTTGCCCATGCCGGCTGCCGGGGTGGCGTCGGTGATGAAAGCGATGCGATCGTGTCCGGCAGCGGCCAGCACCAGACGAGTCACGTCGTCGTGGACGTGATGGCCATCGTTGATGAGTTCGCAGGTGACGCTGTCGTCAGCGAGTGCGGCGCCGACAGTTCCGGGTTCGCGGTGGTGGAACTCCCGCATAGCGTTGAACAGATGGGTGACCAGTCGCGCACCTGCAGCAAAGGCCTCGGTTGTCTGCCGGTGGGTCGCATCGGTGTGCCCGACGGAGGCCACCGCTCCATAGGCGACCACTTCACGCAGCAGATCCATCCCGCCGGGCAGTTCCGGGGCGAGGGTGACGCTGCGCACTGTGCCGTCACCTGCGGCGAGCAGATGACGTAGCGCTGCCGGGTCGGGGGCGAGGATGTGGTCGGTGTGGTGTGATCCGGGCTTGAGCGGGTTGAGGAATGGGCCTTCAAGGTGGATGCCGACCATGGATCGGCAGGCGAGGTCACCCGAGTGGATCATGTCGGCGATCGTGCGTGCTGCGGCCACCATGTCTTCGATCGGTGAGGTGACCAGGCTCAGCAGCGTCCGGGTCGTTCCGTGACTGCGATGGAACGTTACGGCGCGCAAGATCTCGTCCGGGTCGATGGAGGTGACTTGCGCACCCGCACCGCCGTGCATGTGCAGATCGATGAACCCGGGCAGCACGTAGTCCAGCGCGAGATCGACGACGTGGCCGTCGGTGGCAGGTGGCTCTGCGCGCCCGACCGCATGGATGCGGCCATTGTCGATGACGATCCAGCCCGGTTCGATTACCCGCAGCGGCGTTACGACCCGCGCGTTAGCCAGAGTGATCATGAACAAGTCCCCTTCCGTCGGGTAATTTATTCTGTGAGAGTACATAATGAGGAGGCGAGTTGGTGAGCGAGGTCCAGCCTGTGTCAGGCCCATCCGCACCTGGTGGCGCGAACCGGCCCAAGATGGCCGCCGCGCGCCTGGTTACCCTGCTGCACCGGCACGGTCCGATAACCCGATCGCAGGCAACTGAGCAACTCGGGCTGGCGCGCAGTGCCGTCGGCACCGCGCTGGAGGAGTTGGCCGCACTCGGCGTCGCTCGTCTGAGTGAGAAGGCGCAGACCGGTTCGACGCGCGGGCGAGGTCGCCCCTCTCCGGTCATCGAGATCCACCCGGATGGACCAACCGTGTTCGCCGCATACGTACGTCCGGACCGGATCATCCATGCCACGGTCGGGCTCGGGCAGCGGATGCTCGATTTGTCCTGGGATCCACTGGATGCGGCCGCAGTGGTACCCGAAACCCTGGCGCGGCGATTGGCCGACCTGGCCATTGGTGTAATGCGCCGACAGCGCTGCGTCGCGGTCAGCGTGGCGCTGTCAGCAACTGTCCGGGAAGCCGACGGCTACGTACCATCCTCGCTTCACCTCGGCTGGACCGACGTCCCCTTCGCTCAGTTGCTCAGGGCTCACCTGCCTGCCAATCTGCCGGTGACGATCCACCGCGGCAGCGGTCTTGCCGCCCTCGCCGAGTACCGCTACGGGGCAGGCCGCGGCGCCGCCGATTTACTGGCGCTCAACTGCGAACACGCCGGCATCGGCGGCGGGTTCGTCACCGGAGGTGACCTGTTTGCTGGATCCGGCTACGCCATCGAGGCTGGGCATATCACCATCGAGCCCAACGGGCGGCAATGCCTCTGCGGAGCCCGAGGCTGCCTGGAGATGTACGCCGACGGCCGCGCGCTACTGCGCGCCGCCAACGTCAACGCTGACCCACGAGGCGACCTCACCGGCCAGACCGCTGACGTCTTGGCTAACGCCGCCGCAGGTTCGCCCGCAGCCATCCAGGCAATCGAAACAACCGCCCGTTATCTGGCCGCCGGACTGGTCGGACTCGTCAACACCCTCAGCCCTGAACGTATCGTCCTAAACGGCCTACTGGCCAAAGTTCACCACGCCGCTTCACGCCTGATCATCGATGAACTCTCCCGCTCGTCCATCGTCGCGCGCACCGGCCGTGTCACCATCTGCACTGGCACACTTGCACACCCGACACTGCTCGGAGCGGCGGACAAAGCATTCGAACCACTGCTCGACGACCCCTGGACCGCGCTCCGCCCCGTCTCGCCGGCCGAACAAGATCACCCTAGGCGTTAACCTCGGTCTTTCTTACGTGGCGAGGCGGGAGTCTCGGGCAGGCGTAGCACCGTCGCCCCGCTGCCGTTCAGCATCGTGGTGGTTTGCTGGTCCCGGCGCGACTCGACTTCAGGCGCTCCGGCTGCGTGCTGCCGGGGCGCGCGGTGTCCGGCAGACGGCTCGCTCGGCCATGTCGACGAGGGTGTCGATCGCCTCGTCGACCGTGCGGCCGCGGCCGGTCACCAGCAGGTCGAGGCTCTCGAAGCTGGTCAGCACCCACAGCGCGTCGATCGCCTCGTCGAGGGTGAGCCCGTCGCGCAGCTCGCCCTCCCGTTCGAGGTGCTCGGCCAGGCTTTGCATGCCGGCGCGCCGGTCGGTCTCCATGTGGCGCACGGCGCCGCCGGCGGACTCGGGGTCCAGCCGGTCCATGGCGTGCAGCACGCGGTAGACCGCCAGCTCCTGACCCTTCATCCGGCTGGCCGCCCGGATGCCCTCGCGCAGGTGGTCCCGTGCGTCGGCGGCGGCCACCGCTCGGCCGAGCTCGCCCACACCGGTGCGCTGCCAGAGGTCGACCACGAACGCGTCGAACAGCCCCGACCGCGACCCGAAGTCGGCGTAGATCGTCGACCTCGACACCTTGGCCAGCTCGGCCACCCGCCCCAGGCTGGGCTGCTCGGTCGGCGCCTCGCGCAGACACTGACCGACCGCGTCCAGGATCCGGCGCCTCGTGTCCTCCGCGGCCTCGGCGCGAAGGACCTGCTCGTACTTCCGGGGTGCCATGCCGCCTATCATGGCATATTCATCCGACAGGCAGTCTGCTCAACTTGCGTCCGACAGTCCCGTGACTCGCGAGATCAAGGCGGCGAGCGTGGCCGGCGCGGTGAGCGGCATCAGGTGGTTGACGTTCTCGACGGTCTCGACCGTTGCCTGCGGCAGCCGCCCGGCCAGATGCGCGACCAGCCGGTGCACCGGAGGTGGGCTGTCCGCGCCCTGGACCAGCACGACCGGCCGGGCGACCGCCGAGTCGAAGGTCCACGCGGCGAGCGCGGGAGCCTCGCTGGTGAAGAGCGGTCCGCTCCGGCTCACCGCGTCGTCGACGACGGCCGCGCCGAGGACTTCGTCCATGACCTCGCGATAGCGGGGCCCGCACACCAGGGGCATGAAGGCGTCGAACGCCGCCGCGTGGTCGCCGCGGGCGGTCGCGGCCATCGCCGCGCCGATCGTGGGGCCGAAGGCCGCGCGCAGATCGTCCACATCGGACGGATCGGCCAGCGCGTCTACGAGCGGCGGCTCCAGCAGGCAGAGGGTGCGCACGGAGGAAGGGCTGTCCACCGCGAGCTGGAGCGCGATCGCCGAGCCGGACGAGTGCGCCACCACGTGTGCCGGCGCGGCGCCCAGGCGGTGCAGCAGCGTCGCCGCGTGCCGGGCGTGGTCGGCGACGGTCAGATCGTCCGGGAAGGGTCCGCCGGTGTAGCCCGCCCGGACCAGCCGGATCACGCGGTGGCCGCGCAGTTCGGCGGCCAGCGGCGTCATCCAGTCGGCGAGGCCGCCGCCGTGCATCAGCACGAGCGGCTCGCCGTGTTCCCCGGAGTCGGTGTACGCGATCTCGGCGCCGTCGATCAGGGTCTTGGTCAGGGCGTTGCGAATCTCGGTCATGACAATGCCTTTCAGTGGGCGTAGAGCCGATCGGTTCCGGATGGTGCAGTCCCGGCCGGTGTTGCGGCCGGGCGGTCGAGGACGTCGTCGATCGCGCGCTGCAGCTCGGCCACGGCCCGGGACACGTCGGTCACGCGGTACCAGCCGGCGACCGGGACGGCGTCCGGCCGCACCAGCCGCCCGCCGCCGGCGTGGAGGCCGAGCGCGTGAGCGGTGGCCGGGGGCACTGTCACGACGTCGACTGGCACGCCGCGGTCGAGGCGGGTGACGGCTGTCCGCCAGGCGGAGTCGTCGTCGCCGACGAAGAGGGTCAGCCCGTCGCCCACCAGGTCCAGCGTGGATACCGGCGACCGGCCGGGCGCACCGGGTGCGACCCAGGCGTGCTGAAGGCGCCCGCCGAGGTCGTGGAGGAGTTCGGTGATGACGGCGTGGCAGTGACCCTGCGGGTCGGTGGCCCGGGCGACGTCGGCGGCCGCCAGCGGCCGCAGCTCCGCCTCGTAGGTGTCGAGGAGGTGGGCCGGCGCCCAGCCCCGCAGGACCCACGCGAGGCGCCACCCGATCGCGATCCCGTCGCGTACGGCCATGGCCAGGCCGTTGCCGCCCCGGGGCGTGACCCGGTGTGCGGCGTCCCCGGCCAGGAACACGCGGCCGGACGAGAACGTCGTCGAGAGCTTGGCGTCGGCCGTGAAGGTGCTGTGGCGCACGAGGTCGACGGGGAGATCGGGAAGCCCCGAAGCGCGCCGGATCTGCTCCGCGAGGGCCTCGGGGTGCGCGAGCGCCTCCGCGTCGTCGTCGGGCCCGAGGACCACGCCGAACTGCCACCGGGTGCCGCCGCCGGAGGGGATGAGCACGCCGGCGCCGTCCGGGTGGCTGATCGAGTAGAGCGCGTAGCGGTGCGGACCGAGGACTGGCCACAGCGGGGCACGGAACTCGGCGCTGATCCCGCGCATCAGCCCGTCCGGCCCCACGGACCCGATGCCCAGATGCTCGCGGATCGGGCTGTACGCGCCGTCCGCTGCGACGACGTATGCCGCGCTGAGCGGTTCACCCGCTTCGCCGCCGTGGCGGACCGAGAGCCGCACGCCGTCCTCGTCCTGGCTGATCCCGACGACCTCCGTGCCTCGGCGGATCGGGCGGCCGGTCAGGCGGGCGAGGTGGCCGGCGAGCACCTGCTCGAGGTGGTCCTGCGGCACCCGGGCCGAGGACGTGGGGCTGACCACGGCGCTCTGCGCCAGGTCGGGCACGTTGATCGGCACACGGGTGCCGTCCCCGGCGTCGGCGACGGTGCGGGTCTGCAGGAGGGCGAGCTCGACGTCGTCGGTCCCGGCCCGCAGCTGCTCCTCCAGTCCCCAGCCGCGGAAGATCTCCATCTGCCGGACGGTCACTCCCACGGCGCGGGGCAGCGTGGACACCCCGGCCCGCTTGTCGAGCACGAGCACGTCGAGGCCGTGCCGGGCCAGCTGCGAGGCGGCGACCAGGCCGGCCGGTCCGGCACCGACGACGACGACGTCATGGTGTGTCATGTCGGGACTCTTTTCAGACGACAGCATGTACAGTGAAATAACACTGTCGGGGTTCGCCGGACACGCTGTCAAGTCAATATGGCGGAGCGCTCAAACGGGTTGACGTCTCCTCAACCCGGTCCCATCATTTCGCCGTACAGTGTGTCTACTGATATTGGAGATCGCATGACACCACCCGACCCGCCACCGCTGACCGTCGTCCATCCCGGGGAAGGCCGGACCGGAGATCTCGGCGCCATCGGTGTGCAGTTCAAGCTGTGGGGCCACGACACCGGCGGCGCGCTGTCGGTCGTCGAGCACCCGTTCCCGGTCGGCGCCCTGGTCCCGCCCCACCTGCACAGCTTCGAGGATGAGTTCTCGATCGTTCTCGAGGGCGAGATCGGATTCCGCTCCGGCGACCGCGAGGTCGTTCTCGGCGCCGGCGGCTATATCACCAAGCCGCGCGGCGAGTACCACGCGATGTGGAACGCCGGCAGCGTGCCCGCGCGCATGATTGAGATCATCAGCCCGGCCGGGTTCGAGCACTTCTTCCGCGAGGTGAGCGAGCTGATCGGCGACCCGGAGACCGCCGCGGTGCGGGGCCCCGCCCTCGCCGACCGCTACGGGCTGCGGTTCGCCGAGCCCGACTGGCTCGCCGGCGTCATCGAACGGTACGGCCTCGGCACGACATGACGGAGTTCTGGACGCGGCTGACCGCCGCCGAGCGCCAGGCCTACCTCGACGGCAGCGTCCGGCGCCGGCGGCGGCGAATCGCTGTGCCACCAGGGCGAAAATCCAGACTGGGCGGCCCTGCTGCACTCCGGCCACGTCAAGGTCCGCGCCCACACCCCGGACGGCAACGACGTCGTGCTCGCGATCTGCGGCCCGGACACCCGGATCGGCGACGTGTCCGCGCTGGACGGGCTGCCCAGGTCAGCCACCGTCACAATGTTGGACGACGTCGCCGCCGTTGGCCAGGAGCAGCCTGGCGACCGTTGTCCGTGCGGTGGCTGCCGAAACGACGAGCATGAGTCGGGCGATTCCAACAGGATGGCAGTTTCGAGATGGCGGTGCCCATGGATAAGTTTCGCGTTCTGGGCCCTCTCGTGGTCGGGATCGGCGGTACCCCGATCCACATTCCGAGTCGGCGGCAGCGTGCGGTGTTGGCTCGGCTTCTGATCGAACCCGGTTCGACCGTGTCTGTGGACGCGCTGGTGGCGGCAGTGTGGGAGGGAGAACCTACCCCTCAACACGCGCGATCCGCGCTACACGCGCAAATATCCCGTATCCGGTCCCTGCTCGGGGCGGCGGGGCGCCATCTGCTCACGCATCCACCCGGATACCGGCTTGACGTTGCGCCGACGGCGATAGACGCTCATGTCTTCGAGGCAGGCCTTCGAGAGTGTCGAGACCTGATGCCGTCGGCGCCGCGGGCGGCTCTGGCAGGCATCGACCAGGCTCTCGCACTTTGGCGGGGCCGCGCCTATGCCGAGTTCGCCGACACATTCGCCCGAGCCGAAGCCGTCCGTCTGGAACAACTGCGGCTACGCGCCCTCGAAGACAGAATATCCGCGATGGTAGCCATCGGCGAGTGGGCCGAAGCGGCAGCAGAAGCTGAAGGACTCATCGCGACCGACCCCTTCCGAGAGCGACCGTATGCACTGGCCATGCGGGCCTTGGCAAACGGCAGCCGGCGCGGCGAGGCCTTGGCCCTGTATCAACGCCTGCGCCGGGTGCTCGCCGAAGGGCTCGGCAGCGAGCCTTCGGTCGAGGTGCAGGCGTTGCACGTGGAGATCCTGCGCGAGGAGGAGGTTCAGCCTCGCCGGGGGAGCACACCGGACCAAGCATCGCCTACCGCGCGCCTGCGGACGGCACCGGTGCCCGTCAGCGCATTCTTCGGGCGAGAGGACGAGCTGCAGACGATCTCGGAGGCGCTGTCCCGGTCGCGGCTCGTAACGCTCGTCGGGCCGGGTGGAGTCGGTAAGACCCGGTTGGCAACGGAGTGGACGGGCCGTCTCCCCACGGATCAACAGATCGCGCGGGTGGAACTCGCCGCTCTGACAGATCCAGCCGCAGTCGTGAACATGTTTCTGGACGCGATTGACATTCCACATCCATCTCGTACAACACCCCAGGACGCGCTGATCACCGCTCTGCGTGCACGATCCATCTTCCTGATCGTCGACAACTGCGAGCATGTCATAGAGGCGGTGGCCCAAACCCTGGCGGCCGTCGTACGTTCTTGCCCCCATGTGCGCGTGGTCGCCACGAGCCGTGAGCGTCTCGCCGTTGACGGCGAACACGTCCTCGTCCTGCAGCCGCTCCCGCTCCCGGTCCGGGACCGGCATGGCCCTGGTGCCACCGAATCACCGTCGGTGAGTCTGTTCCTGAACCGCGTCCACGCTGCCGGCAGCCCCGTCAACGAACGCGATCCGGCGGTGAGGGACCTGGTGATAGCGATCTGTCAACGGCTCGACGGCTTGCCACTCGCGATCGAGCTGACGGCCGTTCAAACCGCAAGTCTGGGGCTGCCTGCCGTCGCGACGGCGGCGGACCTGTTGGGGCTCGCCAGCGGACGGCGGGCTGAACGGGCGAGCCACCGGAGCCTACGAGCCACCCTCGACTGGTCCTTCGAACGGCTGGACCCCGACGAGCAGCGCCTCCTGCGTCGTCTCGCGGTGTTTCCGTCCCGGTTTCCGCTGTCCTGGGCCACGAGCGTCTGCGCTGACGGAGAACTGACGGCTAAGAACGTTTTGCCCGTGCTGGCGCGGCTGGTCGAGAAGTCCCTCGTCCTCAACGATCGGCAGAGCGGTAGTGGGCGTCGCCACCATCAACTGCTACAAATCATCCGGCAGTATGCCGAGGAGCGACTCGATGCCGCCGGCGAGGCGAATCAATTCCGGCAGGAGTACGCCCGGTTCGTCGTGAACTGGGCCGAAGAACGCGCTGCCAGGCTCGGCCTCGCTGACGACAACGAGTTCATCGAGCTGTCGGAAGCCGCGAATGACCTGCGCACCACCCATGCCTGGGCCCGTCGGCACGACCCGGACCTGGCGCTGCGACTGTCCGCCGCCTTGTGGCTGCACACCGAGTTGAGAGGTGACAACGAGGCTCGCGGATGGGCCGAGGCCGCAAGCCAGCTTCCTGGCAGTAACGGGCACCCGATGCGGCCCATTGTGCTCGCGGCCGCAGCGATGGGAAGTGCGGCACGCGGTGCCGTTGAGCCCGCGGGCCGCCTGATCGCGGAAGCGCTCCGGACTGCGGACCCTGACGCTCAACTGACCCCGTTGATCTGGTGGGCTCATGGCATGCTGCTGCTGCTGGCCGGCGATTTCGCTGAAAGCCTGCGATCCCTGCACCGCGGGTGGCGGTTGGCCCGGGCAGTCGGAAATCGATGGGGCGAGACTGTTACTGCCGCGGGCATGACTTCCGTACTTTGCAACATGGCGCAACCGATGGGTAGCAAGCGGTGGCTGCGCCGAAGCTTTTCCGCAGTCGCCAGCCTTCCTGGCCCTTCCGCCCGTGCGGCAGTGGAACTTGTCGCCGGGGAGACCAGGTCCCTGGTCAATCCCGTGTCTGCTCTTGCCAGCTTCGAACGCTGTCATGCTCTGGCCTCCCCGATCGGGGCGAGGTTTCTTGTCACACTTGCGCGCAGTGGCATGGCCAGCGTGGCGGCGAACCTTTCTTCCGGGCGGAAACGTATCACGCACTGGGCAGATGCCGTCCGGTACTGGCAGGGCGTAGGCGACCAGTTCCGGGTCTGGATTCACCTTCGTTTCATGATTCCCGTGTACAGCGACGAAGGGGAGGACGAACTCGCGGTCGCACTTGACTCGGCCGTCACTACATCGCCGGCGCGAGATTCTCCCGGCGTCGATCCGGACAGGCTGCGGCAGGCGGTCGCCCGATCGGAGGCCCGGCTCGGCGATCTCGCGATAGAGATCCGACTCCGATGGACCGGCGCGCCGGTTGGCGCAGTGGTGGACTTGATCAATCGCGACTTGGATGACGTCAAGGTCGACGACGAGCGGCCAAGTTCCCGCCCTATCGAGTCGTATTGACACTCCAGCCGCACTTCCACCTTGGATCTTATTGCAGTTCAGAGGCGGTTTCGCGGCTGCAAACGGCGCAGCTGCGCCGACGGGGTGAAGGGGCCCATGTGTTCACGACTGGGCGGTGACCGCGCTGCCGGACACCGGCACCGCTGAACTCGGCCATACCCGCTGGCTTTGGTCCGCTGCAGCATCCCGAACCGACCGAACCCGCCTACTACTGCTGTCTGCCCTTTCCGGATGAGCCCGGATCTCATCACCCGCAGATGGAGGTCGGCGGGCGGCTGTCGACCCGGCACCGAGACACGGGCCCACCGAAGCGGCCGGGCGAACCGGCGCGGCGAACCGAGCGTATTCCTCAGCGAACCAGCCCACGGATCAGCGGAGGCCCTGCGCGAAGGGCGGATCGTCGTCGAGGAGATCAGCGCGGGGTCCAACATCGGGGCGCCCCTGACCGCGTCGCCTGGCACAGACCGCCCCGTTTCACCGAGGTCGCCGAACATACAAGCCCTGCTCTGACCACCGGCCCACTACTCGGCGGCCACGAGGGTCGGAGCTCCTACCACACAGCCACGGAAGAGACAGAGATGAAGTCGATTGTTGTACGTTCCTTCGGCGGCCCTGAAGTGCTGGAGGTCGCCGACCTGCCGGAACCGGAGGCCGGTGAGGGGCAGGTCCTGGTGCGGGTGGCCGCCGCGCCGGTGACCGCCGTCGACCTGGACATCCGGTCCGGGGAGCTCGCGGGCTATCTCGCCGAGCTCGACCACTACGCCCTCGGCCGATCAGCCGCCGGTGTCGTCGAACGGGTCGGAGCCCAGGTCACGGACTTCGTCGAGGGCGATCAGGTGATGGGCGTTTGCGGGCCCCTCGCTGCCCTCTACGCGGCGCAGGCGGAGAAGGTCGTCTTCGACCGCGGTCACGTCGTGCACGTACCCCGTCGGGCGTCCCTGGCGCAGGCGTCCACACTTCCGCTCAACGGGTTGACCGCCGACCAGGCGCTACAGGCACTTGACGTGCCCGAGGGGGCCACCGTCCTGGTGACGGGCGCCGCCGGATGCGTTGGTGGCTTCGTCGTGGAACTCGCTAGGCACCGTGGTCTGCGCGTGGCGGCCGCCGCCCGCGACTCCGACGAGGAGACGCTACGAAGCATGGGAGCGGAGCACTTCATTCCACGTGGCGCCGATCTGGCGACCGCGGTCCGCGAATGGGCGCCGGATGGCGTCGACGGCGTCGTGGACACGGCCGTCCTGAGGGACGCCGCAGCGGAAGCGGTCAGGGACGGCGGCAGGTTCGTTGCCTTGGTCATCGGCGGTGAGCCGAAGCCAGGTCGTAACGTGCGGGTGCGAACCGTCTGGGCCAAGCCTGATGCCGAGCGCCTGGCGGAGCTCGCCGTTCTGGTGGATGAGGGACATCTGACTCCGCGCGTCGCCGAGACGTTCGCTCTAGCGGCAGTCGCCGAGGCGCACGACCGGTTCGCGGCAGGAAGCGTCAGAGGTCATCTCGTAGTCGTTCCGTAGCAACAGACACCGCCCGCGCTGCAGCCGATGGCAAAAGCGGACCGTTCCGGGTGAGCATCCGGCTCAACGACAGATCTTTGCCGATGTGGATGATCGCCACCGCCGACGGCCTGCCGGCCACGACGCCGCCCATCCTGCACAACCCGGCTGTCGGGCCACGCGAAGTGCGTCTCCTCCGTACGGCGATCGTACCGCCGCTCGCCCGTAGCGGCCCTGGCCGTCGCCACGACCGCGGTTTGATCGGCAGGCGCCTGATCTGCCCCCAAATTGAGGCCGACAGACTCGAACCGGCCGCGTCCGTGCGTGCGTACCGCTGGCAAGAGCACCTTTCGGAGGACCGTCCGACAGTCGGCCAACACCTGACTCATCTGTATCGAACAGGAGATACCCCCAATGGCAGACCTGACCGCTATCTGTGTGGAGAGCGTCCACTTGATGGCCACCGGCGACCTCGCCGATTTCACGCGGCTGGTCCATCCTGACGCCACCAACCGGGAGGCCAAGGACGAACCGCCCGCCAGCCGCGGCAGGGGCCCCAGCGCGTACTACGCGACTGCCCTGTGGCTGCGCGCCGCGTACAGCAACCTGCGTTGGGAGATCCACGACACCGCCGCAGCCGGGGACCTGGTGGCGTTGCACACGACGATGCACGGTCGCCACACCGGCAACTTCGTCAAATACGGTGCCGACGGCTCGGTCACTCAGGTGTTCCCGCCGACCGGGCGCACGTTCGCGAGCACGCAGTCGCACTGGTTCCGCGTCGCCGACGATCTCGTCGTCGAGCACTGGGCGAACCGCGACGACCTCGGCACCGCCCTGCAGCTCGGATGGGTGCCGCCGACGCCGGCGTACCTCCTGCGCTCCGCCATCGCCCGTCGGCGGGCCCGCCGCGCGCAATGACGTCCTGGCGGGTAACCCCCGGGCGGACGGAACATCGCCGTCGGGTGTGGTTCCGTTTCCCGGCAGTGGAAGTGACGGGCCTGGCCGTAGGCCCTGACAAATCTTGAACCAACGTCGTCCGTCCTCTGTGGAGGATGACCGTTCCTGTTCCGCCGTGAGACGCGGTGAGCCGCCGTGGATCGTGCCGGACCGGCTGTGGCAGCCCATCGAACCGTTGCTGCCACAGCCCAAGCGCGATCCGCGGCGTCCGGGACAGCCGTGAGTGCCGGACCGGCAGGTGCTCACTGACCGGCGGCAACCGCACCGGCACCGAACTCGTGCCACCGATCGACAAGGTCCCACCCGTGCGGGGGTGACCTGGCCGACGTAGGGCGATGCCTCCGGTAAGACCGCAGCGGACCGAACCCGATTTCCCAGTCGGAAGCGTCGTTGCTGTCCTACCGTGACGCAGGCGTAAATCCAGAGGCGGCGAATTGGCACTGCTCGCCGCAGACCGCGCTGATTACTGTTGGTGGAGTGGAGATCGTGAAGGCACAGCAGCTGTGGCGGCCCTCCCCGGGCTGGCTGAACACCGCGAGCTACGGGTTGCCGCCCGACCCGGCATGGGAGGCCCTGCAGGAGGCGCTCGCCGGCTGGCGAGTGGGGCGCACGGCATGGGAGAGCTGGGATACGTCCACGTCGCGCTCCCGCGCCGCGTTCGCGCACCTGGTCGGCGTGCCTGCGGAGGACGTCGCGGTCGGCAGCACGGCGTCGCAGCTGCTCGCCCCGGTGGCGGCGGCGCTGCCGGCGGGGGCGACCGTGGTGGTCCCCGAGGTCGAGTTCACCTCCAACCTCTTCCCTTGGCTGGTGCAGGAGCAGCGCGGGGTCCGGGTCCGCACGGTCCCGCTGGCCGGTCTCGTCGACGCGATCGACGCCGAGACCGATCTCGTCGCGTTCAGTCTGGTGCAGTCGTCCGACGGCGCGATCGCCCCGTACGAGGAGATCGTGGCCGCCGCCCGCGCGCACGGTGCCCTTGTGGCGGTCGACGCCACCCAAGCGTGCGGCTGGCTCCCGTTCGACGCTGGGCTCGCCGACACGATCGTCGTCGCCGCGTACAAGTGGCTGATGGCTCCGCGTGGCGTCGCCCTCGCCTACTACGCACCGCACCTGCGCGACCGGATGCGCCCCGACGCGGCCAACTGGTACGCCGGTACCGACCCGCACGCCGCCTACTACGGCCCACCGCTGCGCCTCGCCGACGACGCGCGGCGGTTCGACATCTCCCCGGCCTGGTTCAGCTGGGTCGGCGCCGCTCCGGCCCTGGAACTGCTGCTGGAGATCGGCATGCAGGCGGTTCACGCGCACAACGTGGCCCTGGCCAACCGGTTCCTCACCGGCCTGGGCCGGCCACCCGGCGACAGCGCGATCGTGACCGTGGAGGTGCCGGGCGCGCAGGAGAAGCTGCAACGCGCCGGTGTGCGGGCGGCGGTCCGCGCCGGCCGTGTCCGTGCCTCCTTCCACCTCTACTCCACCGAGGCCGACGTCGACCTGGCCCTTGACGCGCTGACCAGCTGACAAGGGGCATCCCACCGACCGCAGGGCCTATGGCCCAGGTCGGCGAAGGTCATCATGCGCGCCCTGGTCAGCGCTTCGATGATGCTGTCGGCCCGGGCCGCGGTCAGGTTGTAGATCGAGCCGGGCAGTGCTGGCGCAGCCCTCACGAGGCAGCCGGCCGGGTCAGCGACGCGCCCGCCGGCGAACGAGTCGACGACGGGCCGGCCGGCTGGTGGGGCGGTCCAGTGCGCGGGTTTGTGACCGACCGGTGATGGCGGTCTGCCGCAGCGGCTCACGAAGCGAGTCCTGGAATCAGTGCCCGAGGGTGAGATCACGCCACAGATTGTCCGCGAGCGGCAGCGTCGATTGTCCGGGTTGGACGACATGGTCATCTCTTGCCGGCCAAGGATCTGACCACCGGAGATCCAGGCCCGCCCGGCACGGCCGGTCGTCTGCGACAGGCTCGGGGGCCTGACGGTCCGCGCCCCGGGTCACTGCCTCAACGAAGCCGCCGCGCTCAGTGTGTCTACCTCGCGATCATGAGCCTCGACCCACCGGTCAAGGCGGCGGGCTGGACCATCCGGTGGAAATCTGCCCTGTGATGCGTCACGGGGACCGATGGCGCACTGGTTTCGGTGCATTTCACCGGTCATTCCGACCCGCCGCCATCACGCTTTGATATCGCGCCCTCGATCACGGAACCAGAAGGCATGAATGGGAACCGGTGGGAGTGGCGTGAAGGCGCGTCGGCAGCGGGGCGAAAGCGAGGTGAAAGCGGGGCGAAAGCTCCTTCCGGAGCGTTGAGGGTATTCCTTCAACTACGAAGCGAGGGGGCGGCGCCAAGAATGGCGGGAAGCCATCTGTGGCGCATGGAGTATGACTAGAACATTAGATGCACGATCGCTCGAGGAACGTTTCCGCGACGGCGACGAGGCGGCAGTGATCGAAGCCTATCGCCAGTTTTCCGGACCGATGTTCGCAACCGCGTTCAGCCTGCTCGGAAATCGCGACCTGGCGGCGGATGCCCTGCAGCAGGCGTTTGTGCAGGCGTGGCGCGCGTCGGCCACCTTCGACGCCACCCGTGGTCTGCAGCCGTGGCTGTACGCCATCACGCGGCGAGCTGCGGTTGACGTCTACCGTCGGCAACATCGCAGCTCATCCCAGGTCCCATACGACGACGCGTGGTCGGTCAACGGTGAGCTTGAGCTCGAGGGGCCTTCGCTGGACACGGCATGGAAGGTCTGGCAGGTGCGCCAAGCTCTCGATCAGATCCACCCCGACGAGCGGAAGGTGCTGGAGCTGGCGTACTACGGCGGGCTGAGCCAGACCGAGATCGCAGCAAGGCTGGGTATCGCGGTCGGCACGGTCAAGAGTCGGACGTCTCGTGCGCAGAAGCGCCTTGCTGCGTTGCTCACTCATCTGCGGGATGACACCGAGGCGCATGCGGAATCGAGCGGGCTGCGGCGCCATGCCCGAACCGGTTGAGCCGCTCTGCCCGTACTTCACGTGAATCGGAACATCGGCACGGAGCGAGGAGCCACGTGGGCGAGGACCACGACATGCATGAATCGGCACATGCCGAGGACCCGATCCGCCTGACAGCGCTTGATGTCGACGCAATTCTGCGGCGGGAAGAAGTATGGGCACCGGTTCCCGCCGCCGTCGAAGCTGCTGTCGAGCTCGGCCGGCCACACGGCGGCGTCGTGACCGGACACCCGGGCGGTTCGGTGCTCGCCGGCCTGCACGACCCCGACGGCATCGAAATCCGACTCTACCCGACCGACCGTACGACCCAACATCCTGAGGAGGACCACCATGACTGACACCGCTTCCACGCATGTCCGCCCGGAACTGATCCGGTGGCGCACCGGCGACGTCGAACTCAGCTACACCGACTCCGGTGGTGACGGCGATGTCATGTTGCTGCTCCACGGCGGTGGGCTCGCCGACTGGTTCACGCCGCTAGCCGCCGACCCGGCACTGCACGGCAACCGCGTGATCCGCTTGGTCCGCGCCGGGTACACCGACGCACCGGTGCCGGACGGGCTTACCGTCAGCGACCACAGCGAGCACGCCGCCGCGCTGCTTCGGCACCTCGGCGTCGCGCCCGCCCACGTGGTCGCGCATTCATCGGGCTGCACTGTCGCGCTCCAACTCGCCATGACGCACCCGGACCTGGTCCGCACCCTCAGCCTCTGCGAGCCACCGCTGGTGGCCGCGCTTGCCGATCCGGTCGACCACGAGCTGCTCCGCGCCCAGTTCGGGCCGGCGATCGGCGCGGCGATCGCGGCCGTCTCCCGCGGTGACCTCCCTGCCGCGTTCGACACGTTCATGACCCTGGTGTGCGGAGCGGACCACCGCGCCGTCATGACCGCCACGCTCGGAGCCGACGTCGTCGAGGACGCGGTGAACCGCTGCCGGTACCTGTTCACCCAGGAATCGCCCGCCATCAACGCATGGACCTTCGACCCGGCAACCCTGGCACACCCGCACCCACCCGTGCTCCTGATCCAAGGCGGTGCCAGCCACCCGACGGTCCACCGCCTCATCGCCCGTCTCGCCGGCCTGATCCCCAACGCCACGATCGCCACCATTCCCGACGCCAACCACCTGCTGCCACTGACGAAACCCACTGAACTCGGCCGGATCATCGATGACTTCTGCCGGTCATCGACGACCCGGTGACGCACGCTCGCTCATCGGCATCATCGAGCAGGCCGACGCCCTGCGGGGCAGATCGCCACTGCCCTCGCCGCTGACCTGGACGGGCACATCGTCACCGCACTGCCCCGCGCCGGGACGGTCCGCGCCGCGCGACTTCGCCGCCGCGTTCGCGCCTGAGTGCTGGTCGCCGACCGAATCCCTCCAACCGGAGAAAGACACCGCATGACCAACCTGCCGGACTTTCCACGATCGAACGCCTACTCACCGGATTGGCTACGCGCCGCCGCCAGCGGCGGCGCGAACCCGCTGTGGCTCACCGAATGGCTCGCCGCCGATCTGGGCCTGCGCCCTGGCATGCGGGTGCTCGACCTCGGCTGCGGACGGGCCGCCTCGTCGATCTTTCTCCATCGTGAGTACGGCGTGCAGGTCTGGGCCACCGATCTGTGGTTCTCCGCCACGGAGAACCTGCGGCGCATCCGCGACGCCGGCGTCGCCGCCGGCCTGTACCCCATCCACGCCGACGCCCGTCACCTCCCGTTCGCAGAAGGGTTTTTCGACGCCATCGTGTCGATCGACTCCTACGTCTACTACGGCACCGACGACCTGTACCTCGCCGACCTGGCCCGCTTCGTGCAGCCCGGCGGCGCCATCGCCATCGCCGGCGCCGGCCTCATCCAGGAGCTCACCACCGGCGTCCCCGACCACCTGCAACAGTGGTGGGAGCCGAGCCTGTGGTGCCTGCACAGCGCCGAATGGTGGCGCCACCACTGGGACCGCACCGGCATCGTGACGGTGTCGACCGCCGACACCATGCCCGACGGCTGGCGCCGCTGGCTGGACTGGCAGCACCTCGTCAACCCAGGCAACGCCGTCGAGATCGACGCGATCAGCACCGACGCCGGCCGCACCCTCGGCTACGTGCGGGTCGTCGCCCGACGCAACCCGGTCCCGCTCGACCCCCCGATCACCAGGATCGCCACCGACTACCAGCCAGCGCCCCTACTGCGCCTCGACACCACACGCTGAGTGCCGAGCCGGTCGGGTGCCCTGGGGTTCCTGAGCCAGAAGCCGCGCAGGGCTGCCCCATGCCCGATCTCTCGGCCGCTGCAGATGGCCGAGGTCGTCGGCTTGGGCAGCCCAGACGGGGGATCGCCCCAGCGGTATCGGTGGGCGTGGCCGCCTCACGGCGGCCAACCGGCAACCAACACATGACCGAGTGCGGAGCCGACCGGATCGAGAGCTCCGCAGAACAGGAGAACTGCAATGAAGACCCTGACCGCTGTCCTGGCACTCACCGTCGCCCTCGGCGGCCTTGCCGCCTGCGGCTCGTCCGGCGACCAGACCCAGGCCGGCTCGGCGACAGCGTCCGCCTCCGCGGGCGCAGAACCGGACAGCACGCTCAGCCAGCCCGCACCGCAACAGGTCCCCCCGCCGGTGCGGGAAAAGATCAGTCTGACCGCCGGCAAAGCAGCCGTTGCCGGAAACGAGGCGGACGTCGTGCGATTCAAGGAACGGATCGTGTACCGCTTCGAGGCCGACGAGAACCGGCCGTCGAAGGTCAACTGCGCCGAGGACTGCCTGATCGTCTGGCCGCCGCTGCTCACCGACGGTACGCCGGTGCAGCTGAGCGGTGTCGATACGAACCTGGTCGGCACGGTCACGCGCGCTGACGGGTTCACGCAGGTCACGCTGGACGGCTGGCCACTGTACCTGTTCAAGAATGACCAGTCCCCGGATGACACGCTCGGCGAGGGTGTCGGCGGCAACTGGTCCGTCGTACGGCCCGATGGCAAGCCCGTCGTGAAGAAGTAGCCGTCCGGTACGCGGATCCTGAACCATGCCGTGCCGGCGTGCGTGTTCTGACGGCATCGGCACCATTCCAAGCCATAACGAAAGCGAGAAATTCATGTACTACACCAATATGTTTCGCGGCTTCGCCGTCGTCGCCGGCGCGGCGCTCGCCACCGGTCTGCTGTCCGGCCTCGCCGGCACCGCGAACGCGGCGCCCGGGGACGTGCCACCGGCGAAGGATCGGGTGATTCAGCCTCAGGGCACCAAGAATCTACTGGTGCCGACCGGCGCGAACGCGGGCGCGCGGATCGTCGCCAAGCCACGCATCGGCCAGGCGCAGGACACGCCCGAGTCGCAGGTCTGGACCTTCGACAACAGCAAGAAGTTCGATCAGAACGGCAAGCCCATTTCAGGCGGCGTCAGCTTCGTCTTCCAGCCCACGTTCGGCAAGCCGGGCGTCCGTGCCCTGTGCATCGACGTGGTCGGCGACTCCAAACAGGCCGGTGCCGCGTTCGAACTGCGGCCCTGCGACGGCACGCCGAGCCAGGTGTTCGTCCGGGTCGGCGACGTACAGGTGCCGTTCGTGCAGAACGTCCTCAGTGGACTGAACATGGAGGTCCAGGCGAACGGCGCCGTCGTGCAGCAGCCGTTCGTGGGCCGGGTTCCGGCGAACGCGACTCCGGCCGAGCGCCAGGCGCTGCAGGCCCGCAACAACGCCCAGCACTTCCTGCTCAGCCCGAAGGCGTTCGGCGTCGGCGGCGCCTGATCCAGCAACACACCCGTGGTGCGGGTCCGGGCCCCCTGGACCCGCACCACGTCGCTCGCCCAAGGGCTTGCGCCTGGCCGCTGCCAGCCTTCGGACGAGTTCTGCACGCGCTGGAGGCCAACGACTCGATCCAGCCGGTGGCCGCACGCTCATGGCACTGCCGAGCGGCTCGGGACCCAGCACGCGGGCGCGATCCGGATCACCCCGCGGTTCCAGGAGAACGCCACCTTGCCTTCGTCTTCCTCTTCGAGAAGGACGCCTGACCGGCGCCTTGCCGCTCTCTCCCGAGGGCCGCTCGTCGCCGCCGGCGCCCTGATCGTCCTGGCCGCTGTCGCCGCCCTCGGTGTCGCCGCCGTCGCCTCCGCAGGCCTCCGCGTCGGCCGCCGACTTCTCCGCCGGCCGCGCGCTCGAGCACGTGCTACGCATGGCCCAGGAGGTCTACGTCACCGGGAGCCCGGCCGCCGACCGGGTCCGGCAGTACGTCGTCGACACCCTCACTGGCTACGGCCTGCATCCCGAAGTCCAGGACGCGGTCGGCGTCAACGCCGCCATGTCCAGCGACGGCGGCATGGCGCACGTGCGCAACATCGTCGCCGTCCTGCCCCTCCACCAGCCAGGTACCGGCGGCAAACCGCCGACGACCTTGTGGGACTCATCGCACAGGACTTCACCCCGCCCGCCGAGTCGCTGAGCGCGGCACGAACGACAAACGCCAGTTCCGGACGATAGCCCGGATCCGGCGGTGAGGTGATGCGTGGATCCCTTACTCGGCCGGTTTATGCTTGTGGTGACCTGGGAGAACGTGCTTGAGCACGTCGCTGGGGCCTCCGACGACCTGGGGGTCAAGGGGTCGTGGGTTCGAATCCCGCCGTCCCGACCGGGTGACAAAGGCCAGCTCAGCTGGCCTTTTGTGTTGACTGTTATGGATGTTCTGATCGTGTCATGACACGCGATTTTGCCCGTACGACCGTACGGTTACCGTCGTTGGCGGTCGCCCGGCGTGCTCGCTGAGCTTCTCGCTGTTGCGCTGGCAGGGGCTGCTGCACAACGGCCTGCAGGCCATGCGCGACCGCGGAGATTTGCGGACGGACGCGGACCTCGACCATCTGTCCCTGGCCCTGCTTGCCGCCCTGCAGGGCGGCAGCCTGCTGTCACAGACGATGAGCACGACGCGGCCGTTGCGCGCCTCCCTGAGCGCGGCGCTGACCTACGTGCACTCCTTCGCGACCGCCGGCGCCGGCCCGTAACGCAGCACCAGCCGGCCACGACGACCGGGTCGAGCCGCCGAGACGACGCGGCTGCAGACCAACTCCAGCCAGTAGGCGAGACGACGACAGCCGAGGCTGTCGGCCCGCCAAACACCTGCCCAAGCCGGCTCGACGAAGGCCAACCGGGCAACCTTGGTTACGGATCTGCCGCCGTTCATGCGCGGAGCGACGGACCAGCGCCCGTCACGGTCAGCGACGGGGCTCCGGCGCTGCTCGTGATCGGGAACAAAGTAGCCGAGATCAGTGCATCCGATCACGGTGGCAGCACGGCAAGGTGCGGCTCGGCGCGGTGGCCCGACGGTCTTCATTCGCCAAATCTGTGTGTCCACTGTGGATGGTTGTGACACATCTTTGACACGAACGCCCGTACGGTGATCTTCCTGGGAGTGCTCCGCTCGCCGGTGGTCATGTCAGCTCGGACATGATCGAACGCGTTGTGCTTCGTCTTGGACGTCGTCGGCGCTGCAGGTGACGTTGCGTAGTTGGCGTCCGCCAAGCCTGCGCGCACTCATGGCCGACAGTGCTCGGTCAGCTGCCGATCGTCGTGTGAAGGTGACACCTGCGGGCGGCTTGGGTTACCCCCACGCGTCGGTGGGGTGCGCGGTTGCGCCAAGATCCGGGCGCGGCGGCTGGCCTGCCCGATGACCGCAAGGACGTACATCCGGGTGTCGGTGCGCGTGTCCGTCTCGATGAAGTCTGCGGCCAGCAGCACCTCGGCCTGCGAGTGCAGGAAGTCCGCCTAGATTGTGGCGGCCCGGTTCGGGGTGGGGTCGATGCCGGCCTCGCGCAGGATCTCCCAGACCGTCGAGGCCGCTGCGGTTCGCCCCACATGGTGGCCAGGTCCAGCGGTTCGCGGCCGAGATGCCCAGGACTTCGGCCTGCGTCAGCGCGTCGTTGATGTCGTGCAGCGTGCCCCGGTTGTCCTCGTTGATGGCGACGTTCGGTGTGGTCAGGGCCTGGTCGCGTACGTGCCCACGAAGTCCGGCGTTCACGCGACCGTGCCGCGGGTGACGGTGTCGGCTTGGAGGCGGTCGGCCAGGGTGTCGAGCACTACAGCCGTCCGCTCCAAACCCGTCACGGTGCCGGGACACTTCGACCGCGTGTGGCGTCGTCAAATTGGCGGTCCGAGGTTGAGGAGAACGGCGAGACGGGGTGGCGGCAGGTCCTGCCGTCACCCCGTCGTCAGCACAGCCGATCAGCTCAAGCTGAAACGCTGGTTGGCCTGTCCGTTGCAGTCGTAGATTTGCACCTGCTGGCCGTTAGCAGTGCCCCAGACGTCCAGGCAGCGGCCGGACTGCACGTTGCTGATGGTGCCGTTGCTGTTGACGTTCCACTGCTGGTTGGCCTGTCCGTTGCAGCTGTAGATCTGCACCGCCGAGCCGTTGCCAGAACCTGCGGCGTCCAGGCACATGTTGCCGTACACGGTCAGCTGCCTGCTCGACGTGTGCGTCCACAGCTGATTGCTCTGGCCGTGGCAATCGTAGAGCTGGACTCGCGTGCCATTGGTGGTCGACGAGTTCGGCACGTCGATACACCGGCCGGACTGGGCGCCGACGATCCGCTTCGCATTGCCCGAGGGGACCTGGGGCGACGAGGTGGTGGGACCGACGACCGGACCTTCGCTCACCGTGATGTTGGAGCTGCCGCTGCTCTGGTAGCCCTCGGTGGCCATGATCTGGTAGTCGTGCTGGCCGAGGTTCAGCCCGAGGCTCGCCCAGGCGTTGAAGTGGTTGGCGGTGGTGATGGTGCCGCCGGTCCGCTTCTGCT
>NZ_JBFAJA010000089.1:0-58980 GCF_040654975.1 Dactylosporangium sp. NPDC050588
GGCCTGTCCTTTCTGCTCGACTTCCTCGGCATCACCGACATCGTCAACTGCATCACCAAGGGCGACGTCGGCGCCTGCGTGAACACCCTCATCGGGATGATCCCGTGGGGCAAGGTGTTCAAGGCCGGCAAGGCCATCGTCAAGGGCATCAACAAAGCGTTCGTCGCATACAAGTCATGGCAACGCGCGATCAAGATCGCCGACGACGTCATCCGACGCACCGACGACCTGATCGCCGCGGCCAGGAAGAAGGCCGACGAACTCGCGCAGAAGGCCGGCGCGGCCGCCAAGAAGGCCGACGACGCACCAGGTGGCCTCGCCGACGACACCGCCGGCGCGGCGGCCGGAGGGGGTAAGCCCGGCGGGGGCGGTGGGGGATGCAAGTGCAAGTGCCACAGTTTCGACCCTGCGACGCCGGTGCAGATGGCCGACGGTTCAACCAAGCCGATCGGCGACGTCGAGGCGGGCGACCAGGTCCTAGCCAGCGACCCGTCGTCCGGTGCGACGACGATCCAGACGGTGGAGCGCAAACACGTCAACCTGGACAGTGACCTGGTCGACGTCACCCTGGCAAACGGTGACGGCGTCGCGACCCTCCACACGACACAGCATCACCCGTTCTGGTCCGAGACCCGGCAGGCATGGGTGGACGCGGCCGACCTCCAACCGGGCGAGCAGGTCCACACCCTCGACGGCACCACGACGGTGGTGCTCGACGTCGAGTTCCGCAACGCCACGAAGGTCATGCACGACCTCACCGTGACTGACGTGCACACGTACTACGTCGCGGCAGCCAGCACGCCGGTGCTGGTCCATAACTGCGATAACCTGAGTGCTGATGACCGGGAATTTCCCGGAGCGCACGTCATCGACGAACACGTCAATCCTTCGATTCAGGAGGCGAACCGCCTGGCGCTGTCGAAGGTGAGGACCCGACGGGATGGCACGCGGACGACCGGCGTCAACAGTGTGAGCTTCCCCCGCTTTGATGGAGCGGTGGTTACCTGCCTCCGGTCGGGGCAGGGGTGAGGTTGTCTGGCTCGTTCAGGGCGTGCCAGGCGGTCTCGTATTCGTCGGGGCTGCGGTAGCCGAGTTCGCGTTGGATGCGGCGGGTGTTGTACCAGCCGTCGATGTATTCGAAGATCGCGTTCTCGGCTTGGTCGCGGGTCTGCCAGCTGGTGCGGTAGACGAGTTCGATCTTGAGCGTGGACCAGAAGTTCTCCATCAACGCGTTGTCGTAGCTGTCGCCGACCGAGCCCATCGAGGGCAGGATCCCGTTGTCGGACAAGCGTTGCGTGAACCGGAACGACGTATAGTTCGAGCCCCTGTCGCTGTGGTGGATCAATGCCTGATCCCGCACGTCGCGGGTCCAGATGCCGTACTCGAGGGCGCCGAGGATCAGGTCGGTGTCGCAGCGGTCACCGGCCTTCCACCCAACGATCCGGTTGGAGTACGCGTCGCGGACCGCGGCCAGCCAGAACACACCCTCACCGCAGCGGATCCGGGTGGCGTCAGCGACCCACAACCGGTTCGGCGCGGTAGCGGTGAACTGCCGGTTGACCAGGTCCGGCGCCGGCGTCGCGGTCGGGTCCTGGACGGTTGACCCGCCGCGCCACCCGCGGCGCAGGAACGCACCCTGCCAGCCCTGAGCGGCCATCAGCCGCTCGACACGTTTGCGGCCGACCCGGATCCCGTCACGGCGCAGCTGCCGGTGCACCCGGTCCGCGCCATACGTGCAGCCCGACGCGGTCCAGATGTCATGAATGTTGGACAGCAACCCGCGGTCGACCAGGTCCCGGTCACACGGCTCGATGAACCGGGCGCGCCACGCGTAGTAGGTGGAAGCACTGATCTGCAGGACCCGTAGCAGGAGCGCGACCGCGAAGCGGCCAGTGTGTTCGTGGATGAACGTCATGACCGTCGCCGGGTCGGGTCGAGCTCCGCGGCGAAATACGCGCTCGCCGCCTTCAGGATCTCGTTCGCCCGCCGCAGCTCAGCGTTCTCCCGCGCCAGCCTGCGGTTCTCCTCGAGGAGATCGCTGGACGGCCGGTCGGTACGCTCCCCAGCGTCAGCCTCCGCCTGCCGGATCCAGTTCCGCAACGCCTCCGGATGCACGTTGAGCTGCTCAGCCAACCGGCGGATCACCGGCTTCGGGTCTGACTCCCGATACAGCCGCACAGCGCGCTGCCGCAGATCGGGTGAGTACTTCTTCGGTGGTGCCACGGATCTTCCCTTCCCACGGCCATCAGACCATGATCAAGAATCTCCATGAAAGCGGGGGTGGCTCAGTGTGTGGCGGGATGCGCAAACAGCCCAGGCGGTGGCGACGCAAGCCATCCAAGACAACACCCGTCTGATTCAAAGGTGGCTGAGAGGATCTGACCAGCAACTGGAGATCACCGGGACCTACGGTCGCCCAGGCACTTCTCTGGGGGCGGTCTTCACCTCTGCCGGTATGAATCCGACCAGCGCCGGCAACGGCTTTGTCATGGTCCTGCAGCGTGCACGCGGCCACCGAGGTGGCTACTACATTCACACACTGATCCCGAGATAGGAATCTGGCGATGGACCAGCCATTCTCCGATCTTGACTACGGGCTGAGCTCGCTCGCGGCCTTGTTCCACCAGGACTGGATGTTGGACGGTGACCACACGGCGACGCTGGACATCGTGCTGTGGCCCGAACAGTCGCCGTCCGCGGTGTTGGCGCTTCGCGACGACGCGACGGTCGTGGGAAATCTCGCGAACGACGAAATCGAACACCTGTGGGTAGTCGCCACAGATGAGTATTTCGTATTCAACGCGGGGACGGGATCGGGTGCGGAGTGGATCGAGTCCGTGATCGATCGTTGTGATGGCTGGCTCAGGGCACACGGACTGGACCCGGCTGGGCGCCTCGCGCGCCCGCCGGGCCCGGTCTTCCGCGGGGCGGTCGTGCCGGTGGTGAACGCGATCATCGATGCGCATGTCGAGGACGGTCACCTGCTCCTCGCAAGGCCTGGATTGATCAAATGCTCGGAGCTCGGGGCCGACAATCTCGCGCTCCGGCTGCTCGTGCGAATCGCCGCGGCCAGAGTGCTGTCGCTCACGCACGATCAGTACGCACAGTTGGACGCCTTGGGAAGGCAGCTCGGCTGCGGGGAGTTCGTGGTGTCCGCTGTCGAATACCTCGTGACATAGGCGGTGAAAGACATGGTGGGCGGTGACCGCCAAGACACCGCCCACCATGCCGGTCCTTATCCCGGGTCTTTCAGTAAGCCCGTGCGCGGTTCATGATCGGAAATGAGGAAGGCGCCTGCCATCTGGGATGATCTGGCTTGTCGAAGGCGCTGATCGTCCGCCATGGAAGGCACCTGCCGAGTGAAGGCTACCGGATCGCGTCCGAAGATCATCGTGAGTGCCGACGGGCGTGGCGTGGTCGGTCACGCCGGCGCACGGCTCCTCGCCGACGTCGCGGAGGTGACCGGCCTGACCGCGGCGTGCGGCGAGGCGTTGGCCGGGTTGCGGCAGCGACGCGGTGTGCATGACCCCGGCCGGGTCGCGGTGGATCTGGCGGTGATGCTCGCTGACGGCGGTGCGACGATCTCCGATCTGGCGGTGCTGCGGGACCAGGCCGCCCTGTTCGGGCCGGGCGTCGGACCCGACCGCGTGGCGGCTGCTGTCCAACATGGACGGTGCGGTCCTCGGCCGGCTCCGCGTCGCCCGCGCCCAGGCCCGGGAACTGGCGTGGGCGCAACGCCTCGAAACCCACGGTGCTCTGCCCGAGGCGTCCGCGGCGGGCCGGACGGTCCCTGGCCTGGTTCTGGATGTGGACGCGTCCATCGTCATCTGCCACTCGGAGAAGGAAGCGGCGACCCCGACCTGGAAATGAGCCGGCGGCAGTTCAACATCTTCTCATCGGGCAGGCCCCAGATCGACGATCCGGGCGTCGCAGACGACCTCTACGGCATCCCATCGAATTTGTTCGGTGGGGACAACTTCTCTGCGCTGCTCGAGGCCGCGATTCCCGGCTCTGGGAGAGTGGTCAGATGATGTCTTCGCCGGAGCTGGCCAGGGTCGCCAGGCGTCCCGATGGCCCCCCTGAAGGATTGCTTTCGGTCTTCTATGTCGAGGTGGAGGCGTGGAACAAGGCGGAGGCCTTCGGGGAGCGTCTGAGGGAGCTGGTCGCAGCTGGGCTGAAAGCCTGCATGGAGGCTGATTTCCAAGCTGAGACGGTATCGGAGGCCGACGTCCCTGCCTGGTCTGCGGACGCCTGGTTGAAGGCGGCCCCGAAATATGCAGCACATCGGGGTGATGAAGAGTGGACGGTTCAGGACTTCCTGTTTTCGTTCGAGCCCGGCCAGCGAACTTGGGCCTGGTGGGACGTGACATTGTCATGCGGCAATGTGGCGTGCATCTGGGTCGATTCAGGTGGGGAGCCCGTTTTCGGCTGCGAGGAGCTCCGGTGGATGGCTTATGTGGCTGGCGCCCGTTCGTTGGTCGGGCCGCTGCTGAGGGAAGCGGACGAATGGGAGCGGTCAGAGAGCCTCGGGGTGAGATCGGGAAACGACCTGCAAACCTGACGCGTGAGCACCGTCAAGCGTCAAGCGCCCGGCAGGCTGCGGCGGAGAACTCGGGTAACTGAATAGGTGTCTCGCGACGGAGTGGTGCCATCACCTTGAGTGTTGATCCCACTCTGTCGGCGTCGAACTGATCACCATCAAGGAACTTCTTGGACACGCGAACACCGGAGCGCCCCGTCCCGCGGCACCCAAGCCAGGGACGGGGCGCTTCACGTCGCCAACCGATTTCTCGGTACGGCTTGGCTGCCGTCATCGCGTCCCCACCGCAGTCACAGACCCGCCTCCGCGGGCGTATCCGCCGTCCACGTGCACCGACGTGCGCCGGCGTTGATGTCGCCGCTGATGTCACCATCGCCAGTCCTCTATGTCGGATCGGAGACGGTGACTACGAAACTCCAGGTCAACGGCACCATTCGGCCAATATCCCCGCCTCGCATTCCGTGAGAACTCCACACGTACTACGTGATTGCCGGTGACCAGTCGGTTCTGGTTCACAACTGCAACACGGCCGAAGAGGGCATGGCCGATATTGAAGAGAAACTCGGAATCGTTCAAGCAGCCGATCCGACTGTAGCGGTCATGGCGAGACTTGATGTGGGCGGCCGGTCTATGGGGGAGACGCGGGGTACGCGGTCATCCGCAACCCGGAAGACACGATAACCATCACCAGTCATCGAACGACCATGACCGCTGTGCACAAAAATCAAAAGGGCAGGTGGCGTGTCTTCTGATCTCAGCGGCAAGTTCATGTGCTGCTTCTGTTTAAAAGTCATCCGTCTTGAAGAAGATGGATATGCGATGCGAATGCGGCTCGCCAGCCTGTCGGACCTGCACACCCAGCAGGAAATGTACACCCATTCGACGTGCCTGAAGGAACGGCTTTACGGCGATTTCAATGTCTGGTGGGAGGAGTAGGAGCACATCCACCGATGAATGATTGCTCCCGGGGAGGCCCAGTGGCTGGGCTTCCCCGGACGTCGAGTCCCTGAGAAGGTGCCTGAGACGGGTGTCGCACGGCGTGTCCGGCTGGTTGGCGGTTCTGCCGGGGACGCTCCTGTCGGGTGCGGTTCGCCGGGTTCGGCCTGTAACGGCCGACGGCGACGGCCCGCCGGCACAAGCACCGCAACGCCGCGATCAGGTTCTCCGCCGACCCGTGCCGCGTTGCGCCGCTGCACCCGGTTGGCCTTGACATGCTCGGTCAACCGCTCGAAATCGACGGCCGAACCTCGTCGATGCGCCGCTCCGATCAGTGCTCCAGGACCCGGTTCCAGTACGTGCCGTACGCCTGACGACTGCCGTCGGTGACCGCTTCCCGCCCGACCGGGATGTACTCGGCGAACGTCGGCGCTGCCGGCCGCCCGGCGCCGAGGAGGTCGGCGGGGGAGACGCCCGATCGTTCCGCCGCGCCGGCCGGAACCTCGGCAACCGGAGAGCTCGGGCATCCGTCTGGTCTGTAGCATCGTCGAGTCCCGACGGGGCCGGACCGAGTTTGGAGTACCTCCGTGCCGTTGCGCCGCATCGCCGTACTCGGGTTGACCATCCTGGCCCTGACGCTCGGCGGCAGCCGCGGCGACAGCGGGCCGCCCGCGTCTGCTCCGGACGCGCCGGTCGCGGCGGCGCCGGTGGTCGCCGAGCACCCGGAGCCGACGGTCCAACCGAGCGTGCCGAGTCCCACGCCCTCGCCGTCCGCGTCAGCGCCGGTCATCATGACCGGCGACGGCCCGGTCGGAACGGTGCGCAAGACCGGGTCGGACGCGGTCGCGCTGACCTTCGACGACGGCCCGTGGGACGACACCCCCGCCGTGCTGGACCTGCTGGCCAAGCACCACGTCAAGGCCACCTTCTGCATGGTCGGCCGGCAGGTCGCGGCGCGCGCCGAGATGGTCCGGCGGATGGTCGCCGAGGGGCACACCCTGTGCAACCACTCGTGGAGCCATGACGAGATGCTGCGCACCCGTACGCCCGATCAGATCAGATCCGACATGCAACGCACCAACGACGCGATCCGGGCGGTCGCACCCGGCGCGGTGATCGGCTACTTCCGCGCCCCCGGCGGCAACTGGTCGCCCGGCATCGTGAGCATCGCGGCCGGCCTGGGCATGACGTCGATCTCGTGGACCGTCGACCCGCGGGACTGGAGCGGCCCGGGTGTCCAGTCGATCGTCAACACCGTGCTGACGAAAACCGGTCCCGGCGGGATCGTGCTCCTGCACGACGGCGCGGGGCCGCAGACGGTCGCCGCGCTGCGCACGATCCTGCCCGGCCTGGCGGGCCGGTTCACCCTGATCGCCCTCCCGGCGCCGACCGGCGTGGCCCAGACCTTGCGATAGGAGACCGCCGGGCAACTCAGCCGGTCCTGACGGCGGCCGGGTCGAAGGACGCCTGGCCGGCCCAGCACGATGACGTGGTAGGGAATCGGGCCGAGACCTGACGTCGGCCCGAACCGGTGCCGCCGCGGACCGGGGTGCGCCGTCCATGGGTCCGAAGTCCAGAGACCCGGAAGCCAGGCCCGCCCGCGGTTCCGTCACGCCGGCCTCAACGGCCCACGGGTGCCCCAGGCCGAAGAACGGCACCCCCTGGGCCGATCCCCGGCCCAGCTGGACGGCCGACGCGAAACATGCTCGCAACAGGCGGAAACTTGCAGGTCAACAGCGGTATGAAGGTCCGCCGAAACGTTTGAGATCCGCGTTGCCGGATGCATTGACGTGTCGTGAGTCACGGCTCTATCGTGAACCACCAGTTCACTGAGTGATCCGATCCAACGGTTCACTGAGTGAAACACTACCGCCGGACGACGGCTCCCGAGAGGTTTCGGAGAGTGCCTGCACATGACCGCGACAAAGATCGTTCCGCCGCCGACGTCGGCCGAGACGGGGCGCGCCCAGCGCGGGCGGCAGCAGTTGGCGCAGGGCCGGTCCCTTCGCGAACCTAACGTGAAGAAGCACGTCATCAACACCGTCGGCTCGATCGGGGTCGTCGCGCTGCTCGCCGGGCTCTGGGAGGGGTACAAGGCGCTGGGCCAGGCGGTCGGCGACGTCATCCCCGGAACCAGGATCGGCTTCCCGGTGGCCACCGACGACCTGTCGATGCCCCACCTCTCGACGATCCTGCACTCGCTGATCGAGCCGGCCCGGCGCGGCGACTCGATGTCCCTGGGTGCGTACCTGATCGGCGAGACCACGGTGACCCTGCGCGAGGCCCTCTACGGCCTCGTCGCCGGCTCCGTGCTCGGCCTGCTGCTCGCGATCGTGTTCCTCAACGTGGTCCCGATCAGCAAGGGCCTGATGCCGTGGCTGGTGGCCTCGCAGACGGTGCCGCTGGTGGCGATCGCCCCGATGATCGTGATCTGGGGCGGCAAGGCCGGCGCCCCGCCGTGGATCGCCGTGACCGGCATCGCCGCCTACCTGGCGTTCTTCCCGGTCACGATCAACACCCTGCGCGGCCTGAAGTCGCCGCAGAAGGTGCACTTGGAGCTCATGCACAGCGTCGGTGCCAAACGCCGCCAGGTGCTGTGGTGGCTGCGAGTGCCGGCCTCGCTGCCGTTCGTGTTCGCCGGGCTCCGGCTGGCCGCGACGGCGAGCGTCGTCGGCGCGATCGTCGGCGAGCTGTCGGCGGGCACCGGTCGCGGCATCGGCCGGTCGATCCTCACCTTCGCCTACTACTACTCGAACGGCCCGGAGAAGCTCTACGCGGCCGTCCTCGTATCCGCGGTCGCCGGCATCGTCTTCGTGCAGCTGCTGGGCCTGATCGAGCGATTCGCGCTCCGGCACCGCCATGCGTGAGCAGTCCAGAAAGAGCCAAGAACCCATGGCTCGGACCGCGTCAGCGGCGGACCGTCGCTCCCGCCAGGTATCCCGGCGTCCGCGGTGGCAGCACCGCACCGAACCTTCGACATGTGCCTGGAGTAGCTGATGACTGAGCCCGCCATCATCTCCGTCCGCGGAGTCAACAAAGAGTTCAACAGCGGCGGCAAGCGCTCGGTGACCGCGCTGCAGAACATCGACCTGACGATCGAGCGCGGCGAGTTCGTGTCGCTGCTCGGCCCGAGCGGCTGCGGCAAGAGCACCCTGCTGCGCGTGCTGGCCGACCTCACCGAGCCGACCAGCGGCACGGTGACGATCAACGGCAAGACGCCCCGCGCCGCCCGGACCGACCGCGACTACGGGATGGTCTTCCAGCAGGCCGGCCTGTTCGACTGGCGCAGCGTCCAGCGCAACGTGGAGCTGCCGCTGCAGGTCGCCGGGGCCGACAAGCAGGCCCGCCGGGCGAAGGCGCAGGAGATGCTGGAGCTCGTCCGGCTCTCCGAGTTCGCCAAGCACTTCCCGTGGCAGCTCTCCGGCGGCATGCAGCAGCGGGTGGCGATCGCCCGCGCGCTCTCCGCCGATCCGGCGATCCTGTTCATGGACGAGCCGCTGGGCGCGCTGGACGAGATGAACCGGGAGCGGCTGCAGGGCGAGCTGCTGCGGATCTGGGCCGACACCCGGACCACGGTCGTGTTCGTCACCCACAGCATCTCCGAGGCGGTCTTCCTGTCCTCGCGGATCGTCGTCATGTCGGCCCGCCCGGGCCGGATCGCCGCGAGCATCGACGTGGACCTGCCGTACCCGAGGACCGCGGCCACCCGCACCACCGAGGCGTTCTTCGCCAAGGTGACCGAGGCCCGCACGGCGCTGCACAGCGAGCTCGCCGAGCAGGCCGTCTGATGGCCGTCACCCAGGCCGTCCAGCCGTCCCGGCTGCGGGCCCAGCTCGGCCGCGTCCTGCCGGTCGTCGTCACCGCCCTGGTGATCCTCGGCGCGTGGCAGCTCGCCGTCATCGTGTTCGACGTCCCGTCGTTCATCCTCCCGACGCCGACCGCGATCCTGTCCGCGTTCGCCGGCCAGCTCGGCACGATCATGTCGGCCTCCCGGATCACCGTGGAGGCGGTCCTGCTCGGCCTGCTCATGGGCGTGGTCTGGGGCGTCGTGGTGGCGCTGGTGCTGAGCCGGTTCCCGAGCATGTCCGGGCCCGTGCTCACCGTGGCCGTCATCGTCAACTGCGCCCCGATCGTGGCTCTGGCGCCGATCTTCAACAACTGGTTCGGCGTCACCAGCCTGGTCTCCAAGGCCGGCGTCGCCGCCGTGATGGTGTTCTTCCCCGTTCTGGTCAACACGACCCGGGGACTGCTCCAGGTCTCACCCTTGCACCTGGAGCTCATGCAGTCGCTGGCGGCCAAGCCCCGACACGTGGCGCTGATGCTGCGGCTGCCCAACGCGCTGCCCTTCCTGTTCAACGCGTTGAAGCTCGGCTCCACCCTCGCCGTCATCGGGGTGATCGTGACCGAGTACTTCGGCGGCCCGAGCAACGCACTCGGCGTCTACATCGCCTCGCAGGCGTCGCTGCCCCGGTTCGACTACGCCTGGGCCGGAATCCTCGTGGCGAGCGCGCTCGGCCTGGCCATGTTCGGCGTCGTCTCGCTGCTGGAGCGCCTCCTCATGCCCTGGCACTCCTCGCTGCACGACGAGAACCCGTAGGCGTCGCACCCCCTCCCTCAAAGCCCCCGAACTCTTCTCTGCTTTGGAGTCACCAATGTTCCTTCGTAGACGGCCGGGCCGGTTGGCAGCCGGTCTGAGCGCCCTCACCGCCACCGCGCTGCTCGCGACCGGCTGTGGCGGCATGTCCGACAGCGGCACGCAGGCCGCGTCCGACGCCGGCAAGGACTGCAAGTCGAAGACCAAGGTCCGCGTCGTGCTCCAGTGGGTCGCCCAGGCCCAGTTCGCCGGCTACTACGCGGCGAAGGACAAGGGCTTCTACGACGCGGCGTGCCTGGACGTGAACATCCAGGAGGGCGGCGTCAACATCGTCCCCCAGCAGATCCTCTCCTCCGGCAACGCCGAGTTCGCGGTCAGCCACGTCACCAAGACGATGGCGACCCGCGAGCAGGGCGCCGACCTCGTCAACATCGGCCAGGTCTTCCAGCGCGGCGCGTACCTGCAGGTCGCCTGGGCCGATTCGGGCATCAAGACCCTCGCCGACCTCAAGGGCAAGAAGACCGGCAGCTGGGGCTACGGCAACGAGCTGGTGCAGTATGCGGCGATGCGCGGCGCGGGCGTCGAGCCGGCCAAGGACACCCAGATCATCCAGCAGCCGTTCGACATGTCGCTGCTGCTCAAGCGCGAGGTCGACAGCGCGCAGGCGAAGACGTACAACGAGTACGCCCAGCTGCTGGAGACCAAGAACCCGAAGACCGGCAAGCTGTACCAGCCGTCGGACTTCACCGCGATCAGCCTGCAGGACGCCGGCTACACCAGCCTCGAGGACGGCATCTACGCCCGCGGGGACTGGCTCAAGGACCAGGCCAACCAGGACACCGCGGTGAAGTTCCTCAAGGCGTCGTACCAGGGCTGGGCCGCCTGCCGCGACGACCTCAAGGGCTGCGTCGACATCGTGCTCAACCACGGCAGCGCGCTGGGCACCGGTCACCAGACCTGGATGCTCACCGAGGTCAACAAGCTGATCTGGCCGTCGCCGAACGGCATCGGCGCGATGGACCAGAAGTCGTGGGACTCCACCATCGACATCGCGATCAAGGGCGGCGTGCTCAAGAGCAAGCCGGACAGCAGCGCGTTCCGCACCGACCTGTCCGACAAGGCCCGCGAGGAGCTCAAGGCGGCCGGCGTGGACGTCGCGGGCAGCTCCTACCAGCCCGAGACGCCGACGATCACCGAGGGCGGCAAGTAGCCGCGCGGGGTGCCGGACGGGGTAACGGCCTCGTCCGGCATCCCGGTGGCCGCCGCGCCTGCCAGGATGGCATCGAAAGAATTGCCGCTGACGATGGCAAGCGGATAACGGGAGGAACTCGATGGTATCTGGTGAAGCCGGCCTGGTCCGGCGCACCATCTGGCTGCTGCGCGCGGTGGCCGCCCACCCCGAGGGCGTCGGCCTCAGCGAGGTCGCGCGCGAGGCGGGCATTCCGAAGGCGACCTGCTACCGGGTGCTGACCGTGCTCGAGCGGGAGAGCTGGCTGACCCTCGACCCGGTGACGCGGCGGTACCGCGTGTCCCTCGGCCTGCTGTCCATCGTGGGCGGCCTGCTCGACGGCGGCGGCGCCTATGGCCACATGCGTGACGTCCTGCGCGGCCTGGCGGGGGAGACCCGGGAGACGGCGGGATTCGACGTCCTGCTCGCCCCGAAGGTGATGGTCGTGGCCCAGGTGCCGGGACCCTCGCTCATCGGCCAGACCGTCAAGCCCGTGCCGCGGACCCAGCCCGTGTGGGCCACGTCCACCGGCAAGGTGCTGCTGGCCGCGCTCGACCCGGCCGAGGTCCGGGCCGACTTCGCCGAGGAGTTCGCCGCGTTCGCCCCGCCGGAGGTCGGCGACCTGGACACGTTCATGGGCTCGCTGGCCGCGGTCCGCGCCCGCGGGTTCGCGTTCGCCTACGACGAGCTCGAGGTCGGCGCGGCCTCGGTGGCCGCGCCGGTGCGAATCCGGGGCACCACGCCGTACGCGGTCTGGATCGGCGGCCCCACCTACCGGCTCACCCGAGACCGGATCGACGAGGTGGCGGAGTCGGTCATGAAGGCCGCCCGGCAACTCAGCGAGCTGCTCAGCAATACCGACATCGAGCTGCCCAGTGGGCTAGGCCGGCTGTAACGCCGGCGATGGACCGGACCGGGGACGACCGGCCGGTGGAGGAGGAAGCAATGGCCTCATTTGACGAGGCGCTGGCCGCGGCGACGGCGGCGGCCGGCCGGGTGCCGAAGGGCCTGTACATCGACGGCGAGTGGCGGGCGGCCCAGGGCGGCAAGGCCCTGGCGGTCGAGGACCCGGCGACCGGCTCGGTGATCGCGGAGGTCGCCGACGCATCCGTCGCCGACGCGCTCGACGCCCTGGCCGCCGCCGACCGGGCCCAGCACACCTGGGCCGCCACGGCGCCGCGCGAGCGGGGCGAGGTGCTGCGCCGGGCGTTCGAGCTGATGGTCGAGCGCCGCGACGACCTGGCCGGGCTGATGACCCTGGAGATGGGCAAGGCCTTCGCCGAGTCGCAGGCCGAGGTCACCTACGCGGCGGAGTTCTTCCGCTGGTTCGCCGAGGAGGCCGTCCGTATCGACGGCGGCTACCTGCCGGCCCCGGCCGGCGGCTCCCGGGTGCTGCTCATGCGCCAGCCGGTCGGCCCGTGCCTGCTCATCACCCCGTGGAACTTCCCGATGGCGATGGGCACCCGCAAGATCGGTCCGGCGCTCGCGGCCGGCTGCGCGGTCGTGGTGAAGCCGGCCAAGCAGACCCCGCTGTCGATGCTGGCGCTGGTGGCGATCCTCGAGGAGGCCGGCGTCCCGCGGGGCGTGGTCAACGTGTTCACCACGGCCCGCTCGGGCGAGGCCAGCTCGGCGCTGCTGGACGACCCGCGGTTGCGCAAGGTGTCGTTCACCGGCTCGACCGAGGTGGGCCGGACCCTGCTGGGCCAGGCCGCCCAGCGGGTGCTGCGCACGTCCATGGAGCTCGGTGGCAACGCGCCGTTCCTGGTCTTCGGCGACGCCGATCTCGACCTCGCCATCGAGGGGGCCGTCCAGGCCAAGATGCGCAACGTCGGCGAGGCCTGTACCGCCGCCAACCGCTTCTATGTCCAGCGCTCCGTCGCGGAGCGGTTCGTCAGCGGCCTGGCCGAGCGCCTGGGCCGCCTGCGCGTCGGTCACGGGCTCGACCCGGCGACCGAGGTGGGCCCGCTCATCGACGGCAACGCCGTGAAGTCGGTCGGTGAGCTGGTCTCCGACGCGACCGCGGCCGGCGCCCGGGTCGTGACCGGGGGAGCGGCCGTCGACGGCGACGGGTACTTCTTCGCCCCGACGGTCCTGGCCGACGTGCCCGGCGATGCCCGGACGGTCCGCGAGGAGATCTTCGGCCCGGTGGCCCCGATCGTGGTCTTCGACGCCGAGGACGAGGCGGTCGGCCTGGCCAACGCCTCCGAGTACGGCCTCGCCTCCTACGTCTTCACCGAGAACCTGGGCCGCGGCCTGCGCGTCAGCGAACGCCTCGAGAGCGGCATGGTCGGGCTCAACCAGGGCGTCATCTCCAACCCGGCGGCGCCGTTCGGCGGGGTGAAGCAGTCCGGGCTCGGCCGCGAGGGCGGGCGGGTCGGCATCGACGAGTACCTGAACATCAAGTACACGGCCGTCCGGGCGAACTGGTGACCGGCTTCGTCCTGGCCGGCGTCCAGTGGGAACCGGTGCTCGGTGACGTCGAGGGCAACCTCGCGGCCTCGTCGGCCTGGATCCGGCGGGCCGCGGCCGAGGGGGCCCGGCTCGTCGTGCTGCCCGAGGCGTCCTCGGCCGGCTACGTGTTCGAGGACCGGGCGGAGGCGGTGAAGTACGCGGAGCCGATACCCGACGGCCTCACGACCACCGGCTGGGCCGCGCTCGCGGCGGAGCTGGGGATCTGGATCGTCGGCGGCCTGACCGAGCTCGACGGGGAGCGGGTCTACAACTCCGCGGTGGTGCTCGGGCCGGACGGCCACCTGGGCACGTACCGCAAGGCCCACCTCTGGAACGACGAGAAGCGCATCTACGACCCGAACACGGCCGGCTTCCCGGTGTTCGACACCCCGCTGGGGCGCATCGGCGTCGGCATCTGTTACGACGCCTGGTTTCCCGAGATGTTCCGCAGCGCGGCCGTACAAGGTGCGGATCTTCTCGTGCTGCCGTCGAACTGGGTGCCCGTGCCCGGGCAGCCCGACACCGGGCCGGCGATGGCGCACCTGATGTGCATGACGGGCGCGCACAGCAACCAGTTCTTCGTCGCCGGCGTCAGCCGGATCGGCGTCGAGCGCGGGCAGGAGTTCGTCGGGCGGTCCGTGCTCGTGGGCCCCGACGGCTGGCCGCTGGCCGAGCCCGCGAGCCGCGACCGCGAAGAGCTGGTGCTGGCCGAGGTCGACCTCATCGGCACCCGCCGGGAGCGCCGGGAGAACCCGTTCAACCAGCCGCTGGCCGACCGGCGGACCGACCTCTACTCGAGCTGAGCTTCGAGTCCTCACGGCTCTTGACAGCCCCCCGCAGTGTCTACAGTATTTGAACCGACGGTTCGTTCAATGAACCACAAAGGAGTGATCGTGATCAGGGTCCGGAAGATCGTTCGCCACATCGAGGAGACCTGGCTCGAGAACGGTCAGGACGTGCAGCCCCGCCACCGCGTCGCGTTCGTCGGGGTCGTCATCGAGAACCCCTACCCCAGCGAGTACGTGCAGGATCTGGTGACCCTCGCCGACGAGCTGGGCGAGGAGATCGGCAGCCTCATCGGCCCGGCCTGCGTCGAGCTGCTGGGCGACGAGGTCGAGGCCTTCGGCAAGGCGGCGCTCGTCGGCATCGACGGGGAGCTCGAGCACGGCTCGGCGCTCATTCACAACCTGCGGTTCGGCAACATGTTCCGCAACGCGGCCGGCGGCACCGAGCTGCTCCCGGCGGCCGAGAAGGTCGGGCTCACCGGCAGCCCGATCGACATCCCGCTCAAGCACAAGCTGGACTCGAAGACCCGCTCGCACCACCAGACGGTGACGCTGCAGGTCGCCGACGTCCCGCGCCCCCGCGAGATCTTCGTGATCGTCGCCGCGGCCAACGCCGGCCGCCCGCTCGCCCGCCTCGCCACGTTCGGCGCCGAGGTCAAGGCCGGCGCATGACCATCACCGAGAACCAGATCGGCACCGACGCCTGGACCGCGGAGCGGGTGAAGGCGGTCGACAAGGAGTACGTCATCCACTCCTGGTCGGTGCAGGGCTCGCTCGACCCGATCCCCGTCGCCGGCGGCTCGGGCTCGTGGTTCTGGGACTACGACGGCCGCAAGTACCTGGACTTCCAGTCGCAGCTCGTCAACCTGAACCTGGGCCACCAGCACCCCCGCCTCGTCGAGGCGATCCGCGCCCAGGCCGAGGAGCTGTGCTACATCGGCCCCGGCTTCGCGGAGCGCTCGCGGGCCGAGCTCGCCGAGATGATCGCGAACCTGACCCCCGGCGACCTGAAGATGAGCTTCTTCACCACCGGCGGCGCGGCAGCCAACGAGAACGCGGTGCGGCTCGCCCGCCACGTGACCGGCCGGCACAAGATCGTCGCGCGGTACCGCTCCTACCACGGCGCCACCGCCGGCGCGATGTCGCTCACCGGCGACCCGCGCCGGTGGGCCGCGGAGCCGGGCATCAGCGGCGTGGTGCGGATGCTCGACCCGTACACGTACCGCTGCCCGGCCGGGCACCCCGACCCGTGCCCCGTCTGCTCGGGCGGGCCGCACCTCGAGGAGATCCTGCAGTACGAGAACCCCGAGACCGTCGCCGCCGTCATCGTCGAGCCGGTCACCGGGACCAACGGCCTGCTCTACCCGCCGGACGGGTACCTGCAGTCGCTGCGCGAGGTCTGCGACCGGTACGGCATCATCCTGATCTTCGACGAGGTCATGGCCGGCTTCGGCCGCACGGGTGAGTGGTTCGCCTGCAACCACTGGAACGTCACGCCCGACATCCTCATCACCGCCAAGGGCCTGAACTCGGGCTACGTCCCGCTGGGCGCGATGACGGTGAACGAGCGGATCTCCGAGTGGCTGCGGACGAACATGTTCTGGGGCGGCATGACCTACGCCGGTCACCCCCTCGCGTGCGCCTCCGGCGTGGCCTCGCTGCGGATCATGCAGGACGAGGGCGTCGTCGACAACTCGCGGGCGATGGGCGAGCGCCTCGGCGCCGGCCTGGCCCAGCTGGCCGGGCGGCACCCGAGCATCGGCGACATCCGCGGCCGCGGCCTCTTCTACGGCGTCGAGCTGGTGAAGAACCGCGCGACCAAGGAGCCGCTCGTCCCGTTCAACGCCAAGGGACCCGCGGCCGCCCCGGTCGGCAGGCTGCTCAAGGCCGCGATGGAGCGGGGCGTGTACCTCACCGCCAACTTCAACGTCCTGCGCCTCACGCCGCCGCTGGTCATCAACGCCGCCGAGATCGACCTGGCGCTCGGCGTGCTCGACGAGGTCCTCGCCCTCGCCGACGAGCACTACCAGGGCTGAACGCGACACAGGCGCAGTGACAGGGGAGTGACATGGGATCGACACTGATTCGCGGCGGCACCGTCGTCAACGCCGACTCGGCGATCCGCGCCGACGTCCTGGTGCGCGACGGGCGGATCGTCGCGCTCGGTATCGGTTCGGACTGGACCGCCGCCGAGGTGATCGACGCGACCGGCATGCTCGTCATCCCGGGCGGGATCGACGCGCACACGCACCTGGAGTACCCGATCGACGGGTTCACCACCAGGACGGCCGACGACTTCTACACCGGGACCGTCGCCGCCGCGCACGGTGGCACCACGACGATCCTGGACTTCGTCAAGAAGGAGCCGGACCGGTCGCTGTACGACACGTACCTGCGCCGCCGCGACGCGGCCCTGGAGCGCTCGGTCATCGACTTCGGTCTGCACGCCATCGTCCCGCCCCGCGCCCAGCAGCCCGACGTGCTCGACGACCTGCGCCGGCTCGTCGGGGAGGGGGCGGCCAGCTGGAAGTTCTTCATGGCCTACCCGGGCACCCAGATGGTCGACGACGGCGAGCTGCTCGAGGGCTTCGACCTCGCCCGTGAGCTCGGCGTGCTGCCGATGGTGCACGCCGAGAACGGGCACATGGTGGCCCGGGAGACCCAGCTGCTCATCGACCGCGGGGACACGGCCGAGCACTTCCACGCGACCGCCCACGGCCACGACTCCGAGGCCGAGGCGGTGCACCGCGCGATCGTGCTCGCCGAGGCCGTCGGGGCGCCGCTGTACGTCGTGCACGTCTCCAGCGCCGCCGCGGCCGACGAGATCAGCCGGGCCCGGGCCGACGGCCGCCGGGTGTGGGCGGAGACCTGCCCGCAGTACCTGCAGGTCGCCTACGAGGACTACGAGGGCCTGGGCGAGAAGGCCGCGGCCTACCTGTGCTCCCCGCCGATCCGCGAGCGCAGCAACCAGGAAGGCCTGTGGAAGGCGCTCGTCACCGGCGCGGTGGCGACGGTCGCGACCGACCATGCGGGCTTCTGCCTGCACCAGCCCGACGACCTGCCCCCGCAGAAACTGCGCAGCCCCGGGTACTTCCCCAAGGTGCCCAACGGCGTGCCCGGCATCGAGGACCGGCTCATGGTGCTCTGGGAGGGCGGCGTGGCGAGCGGACGCTTCGACGCCTGCCGGTTCGTCGACCTGGTCTCGACCCGGCCGGCCAAGCTCTTCGGCCTGTTCCCCCGCAAGGGGATCGTCGCCGTCGGGGCCGACGCCGACCTGGTGGTGTGGGACCCGGCGGCCGACCACGTCATCACCACCGAGAACACCCACATGCGCACCGACTACAACCTCTACGACGGGATGCGGGTGACCGGCAAGCCGGTCCACGTCCTGTCCCGCGGCGACCACCTGGTCGGCGCCGACGGCTCCTTCTCCGGCGCCGCGGGCCGCGGAGTCTTCGCCGAGCGCGGCGCGCCGCACCTCTTCTGAACGGAGCGTTCTTCGCAATGAAAATTCCTCTTGGCATCCATGTCGGCGAGCGGCTCAGCCTCGAGCAGACCTACTGGCAGGCCGAGTTCGCCGACCAGAACGGCTTCGAGTCGGTCTGGGTCGCCGAGGGGCGCCTCGCCCGCGACGGCATCGTGCCCGCCGCGATCATCGCGAGCAAGACCCGCAACGTGAAGATCGGCACCGGTGTCGTCAACAACAAGAGCCGCAACGCCGCGCTCATGGCGGTCACCTTCAAGACCCTCGACGAGGTCGCGCCCGGCCGCGCGATCCTGGGCATCGGCGCCTGGTGGGAGCCGCTCGCGACCAAGGTCGGGCAGCCCCTCGTCAAGCCGATCGCGTCGATGCGCGAGTACATCACCGTCCTGCAGTCGTTCTTCCGCAACGAGCTCGTCGACTTCGAGGGCGACTTCGTGCAGATGCGCGGCGTGCGGTTCGACAGCATGTACCGCGAGAACAAGCCCGTCGACATCCCGATCTACATCGGCGCCGTGGGCCCGAAGATGCTCGAGCTGGCCGGTGAGATCAGCGACGGCGTGCACATGGACTTCCTGCTGCCGCCGTCCTACCTCGTCGGCGCGAACGCCGCCATCGAGCGCGGCCTGGCCAAGCGCACCGACGGCAAGACGTCGATCGACCTCACCCAGATCGTCTCGTGCAGCATCAACGACGACGACCCGCAGGAGGCCATCGACGCCTGCAAGGCCTTCCTGACGCTGTACCTGTGCCAGCAGCCCCACATCGCCGAGCACTGCGGCGTCGAGCGCGAGCTGGTCGACCGGCTCCAGGAGATCGCCGGCTGGCCCGCGACCCCCGAGGACATCAAGCGCGCGATGCAGCTCGTCCCCAACAGCCTGGTCCAGAACGTGACCGCCTGTGGCTCGACGGACGACGCGTTCGAGAAGCTGATGTCGTACCACGAGGCCGGCGTCCGCAGCCCGATCATCTCGACGCTGGGCGACAAGGAGCAGACCCTCACCCGGCTCGCCCAGGCGGCCAAGGCATGAGCGTCACCACGATCGCCGTCATCGGCGGGACCGGTCCCCAGGGCCGCGGCCTGGCCTACCGCCTGGCTCGCGCCGGACACTCCATCGTGCTCGGCTCCCGCTCGCCCGAGAAGGCCGAGGCCGCCGCGGTGGAGCTGCGCCGCGGACTCGAGATCGCGTCCGTGGAGCTGCGGCACCAGGCCGGGGACATCACCGGTGCATCCAACCTCGACGCGGCCGCCTCGGCACCCGTCGTGCTGCTCGCCGTGCCCTACGACGGCCACACCGAGCTGCTGGAGGCCCTCGCCGGCAAGCTGGCCGGGAAGGTCGTCATCAGCTGCGTCAACCCGCTGGGCTTCGACAAGCAGGGCCCGTTCGGCCTCGACGTCCCCGCGGGCAGCGCCGCCGAGGAGGCCGCGTCCCTGGCCGACGGCGCCACGGTGGTGGGCGCGTTCCACCATCTCTCGGCCCCGCTGCTGCTCGACCCGGACGCGGACCTGAGCCACGAGGACGTCCTGGTGTGCGGCGACGACCGCGAGGCCAAGGAGCTCGTCATGGGCCTGGCCGCCGACGTGACGGGCGGCCGGGGCGTCGACGCGGGCCGGCTGCGGCTGGCCCGTCAGCTGGAACCGCTGACGGCCGTGCTCATCTCGGTGAACAAGCGGTACAAGACCCGTTCCGGGGTGTCCATCACCGGCCTGACCCAGGCCTCCCACGAGAGGGCCCCCGCGTGAAACTCGCCGCGCTGCAACTGCAGGCCTCCAACGACCGCAAGGAGACGATCGGCCGCGCCGCCGACCTGATCGACGCCGCCGCCGGCCAGGGCGCCCGGATCCTGCTGCTGCCGGAGCTCTTCGCCGTGCCGTTCGTCCAGCCGGAGCCGGACCTCGACTACTTCGAGCTGGCCGAGCGCATCGACGGCCCCTCGAACCAGATGGCCGCCGAGCGCTCGCGGCAGCACAACATGACCGTCGTCTCGTCGATCTTCGAGGCCGCCGACGTGCCGGGCGTGTACTACAACACGGCCTGCACCTACGTGGCCGGCGAGCTCAAGTCGGTGTACCGCAAGTCGCACCTGCCCTTCTCCAACGGCTTCCCGGAGAAGTTCTACTTCCAGCCCGGCGGCGCGGAGCCCGAGGTCGTCGACACCGGCGAGACCGGCGTCGGCACCATCATCTGCTACGAGCGCCACTTCCCGGAGCTCAGCCGGATCGTGGCCCTGCGCGGCGGCTCGGTGCTGTGCGTCCCGGTCGCCTCGGCCAGCGCCCCGATGCGCGAGGTCTTCCAGCTGGAACTGCGCGCGCACGCGGTGTTCAACGGCCTGTTCGTGATCTGCTCGAACCGGGTCGGCAAGGAGGGCGTCAAGGACTACTTCGGCCTCAGCGCCGTCTACGGCCCGGACGGCGACGTGCTGGCCGAGGCGGCGGACGGCGCCGACGGCCTGGCGGTCGCGGAGGTGGACCTGAGCCTGATCGACCGCACCCGGCGCAAGCGGCCGTTCCTGCGGGATCGGCGGCCCGAGCTGTACTCGCGCCTGACGAAGATGGGCCCGACGGCCTGACCCCGAGCCGGTGCGGCGCATGCGATGTCATGGCTCATTGCATGCGCCGTGCCGTTCCACCCACCCCTGCGTCCGCCTCGCGGCATCACAGGGCGAAGCGGTCGACCTGCTCCTGGATCTGCCCGGCGAAGCCCTCCGCCATGGCGAGCTGGTCGCGCAGGGTCTGCACGCGGGCCTGGGCGGCCTGGTGGAAGCCGTGCAGCCGGGCGACGGTTCGGGCTGGGTGGATGAGCAGCAGGTCGCGGCCGGGTTGGGCGAGGAGGACGACGAGGTCGCCGGCGGTGAGGTGACACAGCTGCCGGATCTGTGCCGGGGTGGCGAGGAGGCCGGTGGCGCCGATGGTGTGCCGTCCGGCAGGGTCGGAGGTCGCGGTGATGACGCCGGCCGTGATGTCGAACATGGCGGGCCGGCGGTGTGGACCTACCCCGGCAGGCTCGGGGCGCAGTGTTCCCCTCAGTCGCAGTCGTGTCCGCTTTTCGACTTCGATCCGCTCTTCGACTTGCTCTTGCTGCTGCCACCGCTCTTCCCGCCTGGTTTGCCGGCGATGCTCATGGTGATCGTGTCGCAGGTGCCGCCCGAGACGAGGTTGCAGGCGCTGAGGGCCGGCGTGAGCAGCAGGGCCGCGAAGGCGGCGGTGATGGCTTTGCGGGTGCGGGTCATGGCGGTTTCCGTCCGTGGTTGGCGCTGTCCTCGGAATGATGCACGGCGTTGTCAATTCCGTGGATCAGGTCTCCGACACACGGATGCGGCGTTGCTCACTCATCCACCCAGCAGGGCGCGGAAGGGGCGCGGGAGCGTGTCGCTCCCGCGCCCTGACCGTCAGCGTGCCCCTCGGCCGGCCGTCAGGCGGCCTTCACGAAGTACTGTGCGGCCGATCCGTTGCAGTCCCAGATCTGCAGTCGCGCGCCGTCCGCTGTCGAGCCTGACGGGGAGTCCAGGCACTTGTTGGAGTTCGGGTTGCGCAACCGGTTACCTTCCTGGACCCAGTTCTGTGCGCCGCTGCCGTTGCAGTCCCAGAGCTGCACCTGCGTGCCGTTGGCCGTGCCCGCGCCGTTGACGTCGAGGCACCGGCCCAACGTCCGCAGGGTCTGGCCGTCCCGGCTCCACTGCTGGTCCTTCGAAACAGCGGACCCCTGGCACGTCCACAGCTGCACGGCCGCGCCATTGCCGCCCGTGTCGTTTCCGGCCACGTCCACGCACTTGCCGCCCGGCCCGTTGATCTGCGTCGCGGGTCCGCCCGGCGTCGTGCCCCCGTCCTGGTAGTAGCGCACGTAGTCGATCGATGCGGTGAGCGGGAACTGGCCCTGCACGGGGTTCTGTCCGGGGTACGAGCCGCCCAGCGCCAGGTTGAAGATGATGTGGAACGGCTTGCGGAACTCCTCCAGGGTCGCCGGTGTCGTGTCGATCACGTGCGTTTGCGTACCGTCGACGTACCAGCGGATCTGTGCGGCCGTCCACTCGATCGCATAGACGTGGAAGGCCGCGGCGTTGTTGACGGCGGGGTTCGCGACGTAGTTCGCGTTCTGGCCCGCTGTCCACGGGAACACGCCGGTCCGCAGATCCCAGAAGATGTTGTTCGTGACGGTCGCGTTCGCGTTCGCGTGTTCCATGATGTCGACCTCGCCGCAACTGGCCCAGTTGGTGGGCAGGCGGTCGTAGTAGGTCTGCGCCGGGTTGTAGGCGCTCGTGGACGTCTCGTCGCACGCGTCACCGAGCATCCAGAATGCCGGCCACGAGCCGGTGGCGGTCGGGAGCGCCATGCGGGCCTCGATGCGGCCGTACTGGAAGGACCGCTTCGTGTCCGTCGTCATGCGGCACGACGTCTGGTACCAGTTGCGGCCGTTGACCACGATGGGCGTCGTGAGCCAGTTGGCGCGCATCACGAGGTTGCCGCCGGACTGCGAGCAGTTCTCGGGGCGGTACCATTCCCACTCGCCGTTGCCCCAGCCGTCGAACGTGTTGAGGCCAGGGTTGAGGCCGTTGCCGACGTTGTAGTTCCAGTTGGCGCTGCTGGGCGCGCCGGACCCGTTGAACTCGTCGGACCACACGAGGTTCCATGCGGCGTGTGCGGGCTGCTGCAGGACGACCGCGCTGCCGACGAGCGCAGTGACGGCCGCGGTGAGCAGGATCATGAGACGTCGGCGGCGGGGCATCCGGGGTGTGTGTTCCTGTCGGGTCTCCACAGCGATTGTGCCCTTCTCGAGCAGGGGCCTCACGTGGCGGCGTGAGAGCGCTCTCAGCATCGTCATCGACTGGAAACCTTGTTGTCAACAACCTGTCATGCTTCAGTAACGGACTTTGTGCAAGACGCGACGAACTGGTGTCGCCGCACGGAAGCAGGCGGCGACACCAGCGTGCGCGTCAGCTCAGCCGCGGGCCTGTCCGGTGACCTCCGGCGGGTAGGTGGGTTCCAGCCACTCGCCGTGCAGCTTGAAGTCGCCGAATTTCGCTCTGGTACGGATGTTTCCGCCGAGCGATCCCATCGATCCGCCCGCTACCGGCCAGGTCGCAGGGTTGCCGTCAGTGGTCTCCCAGGCCGCCAGGCCGGCGCCGTCGAACAATGCGATGCGCGGTACCGCAGCGACGGCGACGTTGTCGAGGTTGGCGCCGTTGGCACCCGTCGTCGTCACCCGGATCTTGCTCTGCCCGGCCGGTAGCGTCGCGGACAGCGATACGGTTCGCCAGGTGTTCCACGCGTTTGTCAGCGGGAACGAAAACGCTGGGCTGGCAGTCGTGCCGTTGACCGCGACGGCCAGCGGGCGGTCGGTGGTCCCGCCGTTGGCGTAACGGAATGCCAGCGAATAGCTTCCCGCGCTCGGCACGTTGGCGGTCCATTCGGTGTACCCGCCGGTGTTGGCCGTCGTTGCGAAGTCCGCGTAACCGGTCCCGCTGTACCCGGCATGCTCGGTCGACACGGTCGCGCCGCTGAGCGCCGCCTGCTCAGCCTCGTAGGTACTGCCAGGCAGCGCATTGAGCGTGTACCAGGCCTCCGTGCTCCACAGGGTCTGCCCCGAAGCCGAACTGAACGGCCGCGGCGACTGCACGTGGACCACCCGCCCGGCCTCCAGGCCGTTGATCCTCAACGTGACCTTCGTGCCGTCGGCCGAAGGAATGGCCGAGCTGACGCCCGGCGTTTCCAGATCGACCTTCGGCCCGCCATAGTCGGAGGTCGGCGTGTACCGCCATTGCTGGACGGCGTACCGCGACGTCAGCGCGGCCGGCCCGGCAGCCATCCGGGCCTCCGAACCGGGAGCCGATCCGCGAGCCGTCCACATGCATCGACGGTCGGTACCGTACAGAAGTAGGTGACCGCCGCGCGGGAGGCCGGCAACTACGACGGCGTGCGCTGCGCCGACCTGCGCGGCTGCCTGCTGCGCTTCGACCGGGTATGGCTGATGACCACGGCCCGGGGCGACGACCCGTTCTCCGAGATGGACCCGGCCGAGGCGCGGCTCCTGCGCGACGGGTTCTCGGTGGCGCGCATGGAGGAGTACCAGGGGGTCCGGGTCCTGCTGCTGGTGGGCCCGGCATCGGGGACGGCACCAGCAGCAGGACTGCCTGGCTGATTCAGCTGACCAGCTTCCAGGGGCCGTTCTTGTCGCCCGGCTTCTGGTTGCGGGTGTACCACTTCGCCTCGTACACGTGGTTCTGGTACGTCACCCGGTCACCGGCGTTGTAGACCCGCGTCGGTGCCCACGCCGCCGGGCCGCCACCCGGCGGCGGCGGGGCGATCTCCTCCCACGGGCCGTTCGGGTCGCCCGGAGCCTGGTTGCGGGTCCACCACATGGCACGCCACTGCTTGCCCTGGTACGTGGCGTACTCGCCGTTGTTGAAGATCCGCGACGCCGTCCACAGCGCGGCGCCGTCCTCGGCCATGGCGATCTCCTGCCACGGGCCGTTCGGGTCGCCGGGCTTCTGGTTCTGCGTCGCCCAGGCCGCCTGGTACACCTTGCCCTGGTAGGTGACCCGGGCGTTGAACTTGTACTGCGTGGTCGCGACCCAGGCCGGCGGCAGGTTCACCGTCACCGCGACGCCGGCCTCGGCCGGCTCGTAGCCGTCGGTGCCGAGGTAGGCCGCGGTCAGGTTGTGGACGCCGCCGGACAGGCCGGCCGGCAGGGGGAAGGTCGCCTTGCCCGCGGCGAGTTCCGCGGTACCGCGCGGCGTCGTGCCCTCGCGCAGCTCGACCTTGCCGGTGACCGGCAGGCCGCCGGCGGCCACGGTGACGTCCACCTTCGCCGCGGTGCCCCAGTCGACCGGCGCGGCCGTCGCCGTCACCTGCGGCTTGGCCTTGACCGTGCGGAAGACCGCCGGCTGGGCCACCGCCGCGCCGCCGTCGGCGCTCGTCGCCGAGACGATCCAGCCGTACGACGTGGCCGGCGCGAGCCCGGACCAGGTGACCGTCGCGGTCCCGTTCGCCGTGACCTCCTGCCGCGCGATCGTGCCGCCCGGCACGTACAGCGCGAGGGAGTCGGTGGCGAACGACGTCTTGCGGGTGGTGAGGTCGACCGGCAGGGTCAGGTTGTCCTCGGCCCCGTTGTACCGCGGCTTCGTCTGGCTGCCGTCGGCCCGGATGTCGTACTCGGTCGCCCCGAAGTTGTTCAGGAACGGCGAGTACGTGTCGATGTGCACCTCGGCCCGGTCGACGTCGAACTGCAGCAGGCGCAGGAAGCTCGCGCCGAACTGGAGGCGGTCGGTGGCCTTGTGGTCCACCGTGCCGTCGCCGTTGACGTCGATGTTGCCGTTCGCGTCGACCCGGCCGGGCCACAGGTCACCGGCGGACACCGTGTAGAACTGGTAGTCCGCCAGCAGCTCCACGACGTCGTGGGTGACCGTGACGCCGACCTTCGACTTCACGTTGGTGCCGACGCCGTGCTCGTGGCCGGCCAGCACCAGGAAGACGTTCGGGTTGGCCTCGACGACCTGCTTGTAGAGTGGCGAGCCGTCCGGCGCCGAGAAGTCCGCGCCGCGGCCGTCCGGGTTGACCGACGGCTTCAGGTAGTCGTGCGACAGCAGGATGCCGTTGCGGTCCTTGTACCGCTTGAACACCGAGTCGGCCCACCTGGCCTCCTGCGGCGTCACGCCGTAGGACAGGCCGACCGCGACGAAGTCCAGGCCGCCGGCGGAGAACAGCACGTAGTTGTTCTGGTTGTCCTTGCCGGGGATGACGCTGCCGTCGGCCGCGACCTGCTCGTCCCAGGCGTGGTACTCGGTGCCCGCCGGCCAGCTCTTGGCGACACCGTAGTACCGGTCGGCGCTGAACGTCTTGCTGAACCGCGAGTCCGGACCGGTCTCGGCGCCCAGCTGGTCGTCGTGGTTGCCGGCGATGACCTGGTTGACCACGCCGTTGTCGTCGAGCACCTTCTGGTACTCCGACGCCGCCGCGAGCTCCCGCTCGACCTGCTCGTTGAGGCCGGGCCGCAGCAGCGTGCCGTCCGGGTTCTTGGCGAGCGGGTCGTAGTAGTCGTTCTCGATGATGTCGCCGGTGTGCGCGGTGTACGCGATCTTGCGTCCCTCGCGGTTGTCGGCGATCCACTGGGTGGTGTTGCGGTACGCCGCGGCCCAGATCGCCTGCTCCTCGGCGGCCATCACGTCGGAGGGCTCGGCGCGGCCGTCCCAGTCGTCGTAGGTGCCGCCCGCCGCGCCCTCACTGAGGTACTGCGTGTCGGTGAAGTGCGCGACCGCGAAGTCGTAGGTGCCCGGGTCCTCGAAGCGGTCCTTGTCCTGCTGCGCCGTCGCGTCGCGGGGCGACAGGTCGTCGGCGAAGGGGTCCTCGCCGGTGACCAGGACGTGGACGGTCCCGCCGTCGCGGTGCTCGGCGCCGACCGGCGCGGCCAGCACCGTGGTGTGGCCGGCCTGCCCGCCGGAGCTGGTGAGCACCGTCCAGCGCTTGGCCGCCGGGTCCCACACGCGCAGCGCCACGACCCGCTCGGGGTCGATGCTGCCCTCCCACCGCAGGATGGGGTCCTGCGCGGTGCCGACGCTCAGGTCGTAGCGCTGGAACACCACGTCACGCCCGGACGGCGTGTCGATCGTCCGGCCGTCGAGCGGCTGGAGCGACGCCAGCTGTACCGCGGCGTCGTGGGCCACGTCGAGCGTGGTCGGCACCGACGTCGCCGTGCCCTGGTAGCCGCCGGTCGGCAGGACCTGGTCGGCCTTGGTGAAGGTCGCCGTGAGCGGCACGCCGGCCGGTCCGGGGATCTTCGCCGACAGCGTGGCGCCGGGCGCGTTGGGGTCCCCGACGGTCGCGGTCAGCTCGGACGGCACGTCCGGGATGCTCGCGCTGGTGAAGTGGATCTCCCGGGTGGCCGTGTTGCCGAGCACGTCGGCCACGGCGACCGCGATCGTGTGCGCACCGGCGGCCAGGCCTCGGCCGATCAGGGCGCCCTGCGCGACGGCCTTGCCGTCGAGCGTGATCACCGGCGTGCCGGCGACCCCGGAGGCGTCCTTGACCTGCACCACGAGCGCGACGGTCGACGTGAGCCGCTGGCCCTCGGCCGGCACGCTGTCGGCCACCTCCGGCGCGGTGTTGTCGACGGTGAACCGCCGGGTCGAGGTCTTGTCGCCGACGACGGCCGTGATGCTGTGCCCGCCGTCGCCGAGCTTGGTGGTGTCGACGTCGGCGCGCCGGCCGAGCGCGGGCAGCGCACCGCCGTTCTCGGCGGTGACGTCGAACAGGACGGTCTTGGTGAGCACGCCGTTGCTGCTGCTGCCGCAGGTGCCGTCGCCGATGTACACGGTCACCGGCTGGCCGGCCGGGTAGCTCGCCGAGCCGATCGTGACGGTGTTCTCGGCGATCTCGCGGCTCAGCAGCGTCGCCTTCGCGCCCGCCGGGGCGAGCTGGAAGTCTCGCAGCGTGAAGTCGTCGTAGTTGTCGCAGCCGCCGGCCTTGGCGCTGCCGTGGTCGCTACCGGCGACGAACTCGACGACGTTGACGCCGGGGACGAGCCACTCGTTCGGGAACGCGAGGTCGGCGACCTCCTTCTCCCAGATGCCGAGGTTCAGCGGGATGCCGTTGATCCGTACGACGTTGTCGAAGCCGCTGTCGGCGCCGTTGCCGCCGACGAACACCCGCAGGTGGGCGTCGGTGCCCGCGCCGAGCGTGTCGACCGTGCGGGTGGTGGGGGCGTCGGCCACGTCGAAGTGGAACTCGGCCTCCTTGTTGGCGCCGCAGGTGCCGTCGCCCAGGGCGAGGGAGGCGGCGGTCGTCGCCTCCCTCGTCACCGCGCCGCTCGTGGCGGTGGTGACCAGGTACGTCGGGCCGGCGGTGACCGTCCCGGACGTGCCCAGCGTGAGGCTCACCGACGCCCGGGTGACCCGGAAGTCGTCGTGGTTGGCGCAGGTGGCGCCGTTGAGGGTGCCGTTGTAGTCGCCGGTCTTGAGCACGATGGTGTTGTCGCCGGACTTGAGGTACCGGTGCGGCACCTTGAGCGTCGCGGTCTCGGCGCCGGCGACGCCGTAGTCGCCGCCGAGGTCGACCCGGTTGCCGTTGACGAGCAGGTAGTTGTGGTACTTCGCCTCGGCCGAGTTGCCGGCCTCGACGGTCAGCGCGAGCGTCGCGGTGCCGGCCGCGAGGGACTCCGCGTTTTCGGCCGGGCTGCCGTCGATGGCCAGCGACTGCACACTGCCGCCGCCGGGCGCGCCGGCGAGCGCGGCGATGACCGGCCGGCTGCCGCGCACGAGCGAACCGTCGGCCGGGGAGATCTTCGGCGCACCGGCGGGCGCGTTGTTCACGGCGACGAGCGCCTGCGCGGTGGCGCCGGACCTCGTGGTCGCGACGACCGCGTGGGCGCCGTTGTCCAGCGTACTGGTGTCGAGGTCGACGCCCAGGCCGGCGGTCGAGCCGGGCTCGCCGGAGACGACGAACGTCAGGTCCTTCACCAGCAGGTTCTTGGAGCTGCCGCAGGTGCCGTCGCCGAAGCTGTAGCTGAACGCGTTCTGCTCGCCGTCGGCGACCACGCCGAGCAGGCTGAGGGCGAGGCTGCTCAGCGGGAAGTCGTCGTAGTTCGGGCAGCGCAGGCCCTCGCCGAACGGCAGCGTCTCCACGCCCACCGCGTTGGCGTTGGTGGTGTCGACCCAGTTCGCGCCGGCGTGCACGGTGACCGTGTTGACGCCCGCGTGCAGCCAGGCGCCGGGGAACTCCAGGGCGCCGCTGCGGCCGCCGGGGATGTCCGGGAAGTAGACCCGGTCCGCCTCGGCCGTGTGGTCGTTGACGGTGATGTAGTTGTGGTAGCGGGCCTCGGTACCGTTGCCGCCCATGTCGAACGCGAAGCGTGCGGTGCCCTTCGTCGGCGCGGCCCCGACGGCCTTGCCGTCGACGGTCAGCGCGACGACGGAGTCGTTCTCCACGGTCGGCTCGGCCTCGACCCGGACCCGCCCTTCGAGGGTCTGCCCGTCGCTCAGGTTGAGCACGGGCGCGCCGCCGGTCAGCGGCGGTGCGTTCTCGGCGACGGCGTCCGTGGGCACGGACCCGCCGGCGAGGACGACGGCGAGCGCGATCGGGAGCGCGCGCCGTAGTCGGTGCCTCATGGTTCTCCTTATGTGACAGTGATGAGGTGCATCGCGGCGAACGCGACGATGCCGGCGCCGAAGACGGTGATGCCGCCGGCGGCGAGGACGGGGGCCACGCGGGCGGCGGCGTGGAGCCGGGGTGTCCGGCTGAGAACGGTGCGGCCGGCGATCGCGAGGACGCCGACGCCGAAGAGGACGACGGCCATGCCGGCGCCGAAGGTGAGCACGAGCAGCAGCGCGAACCCGGCGCGACCGACGAACAGGCCGGTGGCGAGGACGAGGAACGCGGCCGGCGAGGGGGTGAGCCCGCCGGACATCCCGAGCAGCACCAGCCCGGGCCTCTTCACCTGGCCGTGCCCGTGGTCGTGCTCATGGCCGTGCTCGTGGTCGTGGTCGTGGTCGTGGTCGTGATGATGATCGTCGCCGTGATGATGGTGATGACCGTGCAGGTTGCGGCGGATCAGCCAGATGCCGGTGCCGATGACGAGCAGGCCCGCGACCAGCTGGAGCCAGCCGGTCAGCTGCTCCATCCGGACCAGGTCGGACAGCGAGAAGAACGTCCAGGCGACGCCGATGGCGAGCACCGACACGGTGTGCATCGCGGCGACCGTGCCGCCGAGCCAGGCGGCGTCGCGGACCCGGCCGCGGGAGCCCGCGAGGTACGCCGCCGCGAGGCTCTTGCCGTGCCCGGGCCCCAGCGCGTGACCGGCGCCGGCCAGGAACGCGAACAGGAACGCGAGCGGCGCGATGCCCGGAGCGCTGACGAACTCCTGCAACCGGTCGCTCATGCCGCCACCTGCGCTGCGCTCCGGTGTCGGCCTGAGCCAAACCTGTCACATGATGAGCGGCCCGAGCCGCTTCGCTGGCCGCTCATGCCGCCACCTGCGCTGCGCTCCGGTGTCGGCCTGAGCCAAACCTGTCACATGATGAGCGGCCCGATCCGCTTCGCTGGCCGCTCATGCCGGTGTCCTCCTGCGCCGCATCCGACGGCCCACCAGCCAAACGACAGCGATCGCGACCAGCACGCCGGCGACGACCGCGCCGAGCTGGATCGCGGCACTGCTGCCGGACGCGGGCACGGTGGCCGGCGAGTCGCCGAGGGGCCAGTCGTGGGAGTCGGCGCCCTGGCGGTACACCGTCCGCTGCCCGTCGGGCCCGGTGGCCAGGGTCTGGTAGGCCGGGTGCAGGTCGGTCAGCGTCCGTACGGCGACCGACGCGGTCCCGACCGGCCCCGGGCAGGTGTAGTCGATCGTCACGCCCCGCTTGGCGAGGTCGTCGATCGGCTGCAGCACCCCTGGACAGGCCTGACGGTTGGTCTGGACCGTGATCCGTTCGAGGAGGTACTTCGCGAACGCCGGCGCGGGCGCGATCGCCGCCGCGTCCGTGTCGCGGTAGAAGACGGCGCCGTCGAGCATGACCCGGTCCTGCGGCAGGATGCCGAGCGACACCCCGAGCAGCGTCAGGTCGTCGGACCCGCCGACCCGCCACCGCACCCGCACGACGTCGGGCCGGTCGTCGCCGAGGCCGACGGCGACGGTCTGCGGGTCGCCGAACGGGTGTGCCGCCGCCGTCCCGGGAACGGCGAACCCGGCGAGGACCGCGAGCGCCACCAGGCACACCGCTCCCCGCCACTGCCGTCTTCCGCGCGTGCCCAAGGCAGTACTCCGAATAGAGGATCTTGGTTCGCGCTGAGTCTTGCCGATCGTTGGCCAGCAGGAGGGAACACCCGGATGAACATTCGGGTCCGGCAGTTTCGTCACACAACTGTCATGATCCAACGGCAATTCGGCCATCGAGGCGATCCGCGACCTCGGTAAACATCGCAGCGACGTCAGGCCACACCGGGCCCCTGCCGGCCCATGCTTTCGTAGTCGACCATCAGGCAGCAGTGCAGCGGTCCCGGCCTGCAGTCCACGAACAGGCTCACTCCGTGGCCCGCGATCGGCAGCCAGTCAGGCAGCCAGAGCCACATCGATGTCGGCGTACCCGCGGGCGCTTCGCTCAGTCGATCGAGCTCGGTGCGGAGGCGTGTTCCTCCTCCGGCCACACAGTCCACTGGGCGGAGATCCGCGCCTCCGTCGCCGGTGGCTGCGGCGCTTGCTGCGGATGCGGTCAGCGGTGCAGCGGTGTCGTTCGATCTGGTCCAGGTCGCCGCGGCGCAGGGTGCCGGAGGTCTGGGAGTAACGTCACAGGTCGCTGTAGCGGATCATGACGGGGGTTTCGGTCAGCGTGAGCTCGGCGCCGCCGGCCAGGGGCTCCGTCGTGCCGTCGAGTCGGAGCAGCGCCTCCGCCGTGGCCTCGGCGTGCAGGCGTACCGAGCCGGTGTGGGTCCAGCGGATGACGGCGCGCCGGTTGCCGGCCGGGGTCGGCACGACGAACTCGCACTGCCACGCGTTCTGGGGCAGGCCGGCGGGCTGGCCGTGGCCGCAGGAGCGGATCTGCGCGCCGGCGAGCCAGCGCTGCAACTGCTGCACGGCGAGGGCGGCCTCGGTCGGCTCGCCCTCGTCGGCCTGCAGCACGATGGGGATCTTCGTGCCGCCCCAGTTGTAGAAGTACATGCGGTACAGGTTCGTGGTGCGGGCGAGCAGCCCGACGAGGTAGAAGCGGACGGCGTAGTCGCGGGCGCGGGCCCGGTCGAGCTGGCCCTCCAGCGGGATGGCGTAGGTCGTGCCCGTGTTCCACAGCGGCGGGTGCACGCCGGCCTCGTGGAAGAGCCGGTCGATCTGCGTGGTCAGCTCCAGCATCGTCTCCGGCGGGTCCTCCGGCGAGCGCTGGTGCAGCTTGACGGCGGCGACGTGGCAGTACTCGTAGCCGCCGAGCCGGGCGAACTCCCGCAGCACCTGCTGGCCCTCGGCGCTCCACAGGTTGCCCATGCCCGGGCAGACCACGGTGGCGGCGGGATCGGTGGCGCGGATGATCGCGCTGCCCCGGCGGGTCATCTCGACCAGGGTTTCGACGCTGCCGGTGTACATCCGGGAGTCGTTGGCGAGCACCCACAGCTCGTACGCGGCGATGCGGCCCTTGTACCGGCCGACCAGCGCGCTGACGTACGCGTCCCACACCGCCAGGTCGTCCGGCGGCGACGACTTCGCGTTGTCCGGGTAGACCGACCGCTTGCCGTTGGGCGCCGCCCAGGCCGGCGTGCCGCCCATCGTGTAGAGCACCGGCAGCCTGGCGGCGCCGGCCCCTTCGACGAGCCGGTCCAGGATCGTCCAGTCGAACCGGTCCCGCGCCAGGTGCACCCGCGACCAGCGCGTCTCGCTGTCCCACAGGCGCACCGCGCCGGTGGTGAACCCCGGCATGTGCCCGGTCGCGCTGTTGATCGTCACCCCGAAGTACTCCGGCGGGACCGGTCGCGCGGGTAGCGTCCAGCTCGGGCCGCTGATCCACTGCGGGGTCGCGCTCGGCGACGCGGTCTGCGGCCGGTCTTCCCTGCCCCGCCACCACACCGCCGTGACCGCACCCGCCAGCACCAGCAGCGCCGCGGCCAGCCCGGCGTACAGGGCGAGGCGCCGCGGCACCGGTGCAACGGCGGCCTTCGACGAGGCGGCAGGTTCCGCGGTGGCGGCGGGTTCGGAGCCGGCGGCGGGTTCGGAGCCGGCGGCCGGGTCTGCGGTGACGGCCGGGTCTGCGGTGGCGGCCGGGTCTTGTCGCGGGGCCGCGGCCCACAGCGGATAGAGCCGGTCGAGCTCGTCACGGTCCGCCCCGCACGCCGTGGCGATCCGCTCCACCGTGCCGAAGTCCTGCGGCACCGCCGCCCCGGCGACGAACCGGTGCACCGCCGACTTGCTCAGGTTGGTCTTCTGCCCGATGCGGGCATAGCTGAGCCCGCTGCGGTCCTTCAGCGCGGTCAGCAGCGCGGCAAGCTCGCCGGGACGGTGCGGCATCGCCGTCATCTCTCCATGTGTCGGTGCGGGCTGCATCCTATCGACCGTCCCAAGACCGCAACATCCCCGCAGGTCAGTCCGTTTCCGCCGTCCCGCCGTCCCAGATCGGTCCCGGCGTCTGGCGCCCGTACCGCGGCGTTGACAGACTGCCAGCGCGGTGGCCCGGACCGTTGGGGGAGCGGCGGTCCGGGCCACCGGCGACGGTGACCGGATGCGAAACGGGGGCATCCGGTCACCGTCCGTCCCGAGCGCGGCATCGACGGGTTTGCACGCGAAATGCACGGGTGCTGAAACCGGAGGCGGCCACGCCGGCGGCGCGACCTGCAGTGTGCGTCCGAGACTTCGAGGCGCGCTGACCGGGATGACCCGGGTGCCCGCCGGGGTGAGGGTCGTCGAGCGGACAGCTGTCGGTGTTCGTTTACAGGACGGTGGCCAGCAGGGGCAGGGTGAGCAGCCACTTGCGGGGCCCTGTCGTCGGCGAAGAAGCCGGCGAGACCCGCCGCGCTCGCCCGGCGGCCGGCGAGGACCAGGTGCTCGACCGCCCTCGCCGTTAGGTGAACGTGACACCCCAGGGGCGCGCATGGCGCGGCGGATCAGGACGGTCGACAGGGCACTCCGGCAGCAGGAGCAGCAGGCCGCCGACGGTCGCCACGGCGCCGCCGCCGACCGGGCCCAGGAGGCGGTCGACGACCGGCAGCAGCCGGACCAGCGCCCGGAACGCGATCGCCACCAGCAAGAGCGGCAGCGCGAGGGCGTCCTGCCAGCGTGCCGAAGGCACCCAGGACACGAGCGTGTGTGCCGTGCGCAGCCCTCGCTCAAACATCCCCGGGCCCGTCGGCCGGCTCGGTGGCGAGCGCCTCGGCGGTCTGCTCGACCGTGATGGCGTCCATGCCGACCTCGACGGTGGTGTTGAGGGAGAAGACGCCGGTGGCGGGGCGCGACATCACGCCGGCGACGACCCGGATGAGGTCAAAGGCCTTCAACCACATCGGCGCCGGTTCCCTGTCCGGCACGCCGGCCGGTGCGCCCTGGTGGTGTCCTCGGACCATCCCGACGCGGCCGACTTCGCCAAGGACCTCTACGACCGGATCGGCTTCGACACGGTCGACGTCAGCCCGCTGCGCGAGTCGTGGCGTGTCGAGCGCGACCGGCCGGCGTATGTCGTCAAGCAAACGAGGGCCGAGCTGGAGGCGAACCTCGCGAAGGCGACCCGCACGGTCTGAACGCAGCCGAACGGCCCGGACCGGGCCGCCGCCGTGCTGGGGCGGCCCGGGGGCGGGGCGTCAGCGCGTCTTCGGCAGGTCGAACTGGTCGGCCCGGTGGCAGTCGCTCGAGCCGCCGATGCCGGAGGAGCCCACGCGGTCCAGGGCGTCGCGGGCGTTTTCGCGGCCGAGGTTCCAGCCGTACCACGGGTCCGGCTCGTCCAGGTCGTCGACGATCCAGCTCAGCGCGCAGCGGCGGACCGAGTCCGGGAGTGTTGACAGGGCTGGGGTGGCGTCGGAGGACAGAGCGCGCAGGTACCAGGCGTCGATCTTGCCGGTCTCCTGGTAGCGCGCGATGTTGCGGCGGGCCGCGTAGTCCTCCGGGTTGAGCACCGCGAGGGTGAGCAGCATGACGACCGCGAGACCGACGATCGTCGACGGGATCCAGGTGCCGCGCCAGCGGATGCCGGCCACCATGATCATGATGAAGACGGTGCCGAGGAGCAGCTCGAACGCCATCACGAAAATGCGCTCGCCGGTGAAGCTGTAGACCTTCTGGTAGGCGTACATGCGGGACAACGCCGACACCACGATCACGATGCTCAGCGACGAGAGCAGGCCGAGCAGCGTGCGCAGCAGGATGCGGTCGACCCGGTCCTCGCGGCTAGCCCAGCGGGTCACGCCGCCCAGCACGGCGATCGTCAGCACGGTGACGGTCGCCAGCTGCCAGAAGCCGCTGCGGGCGTATTCGGCGTAGCTGAGGCCGGCGGTCTGCAGCACGTGGTGCTGGCCGCCGAACAGGACGGTGGCCTGCACGACGACGAATCCGCTGTACAGCAGGACCAGCGCCCCGATCGGCAGCCCCCACTCCAGGCGGCGCAGCCGCGCGGTGCCCGGCTTGTCGATGGTGGACAGGTCCGGCGGCGCGGCGACGGTGTAGACGGCCGCGACAGCGATCAGCGCGCACAGGATGAACAGGAACACGCGGCCGACGCTGACCGTCGGCACGACGGCGGAGAGTACCTGCGAGAACGCGGCGTCGGCGGAGGAGAGCAGCGCGCCGAAGACCAGCACGAACAGGACGGTGATGATGACCGACCAGGCGACGCGCTGGGTGTGGCGGGGCAGCTCGCGCCGGTCGCCGGTGGCGCTGAGGTGCTTGGCCACCCACGGGATGCCGCGCAAGGCCGCGAACGGCGCCGCCACGAGGCTGAACAGTATGGAGCGGACACGTCGGCCGCCGACGATGGCCAGGGCGGCGCAGCCGAGCGCTCCCAGCACACAGAACGTGACGAGCCACCAGGCGTTGCGGAACGCCAGCACCGACAGCAGGACGACCGCGGAGCCGGCCCAGACAGCCCGCATCACACGGTCGGCCTTCGGCAGCGCTGCGGCGGCCGGCCAGATACCGACGATGACGGCGGCGACGAGCGCGAACCCGCCGAGGAACCAGCCGATGCCGACCCGCGTGCCGGGCAGGACGATCGCGGCGACGAGTCCGCCGGCGAGCACGGCGACCGGTACGCGCCAGCCCCTCGCGGGCTCCGGCCCGGGCCAACGTGCTTCCAGGAACCCGGGCGGCAGCGGTCGCGGCGGCCCCATGACCCGCGGAACAGTCTGATAGGGCCGGAACGGGGGCACCACAGGATGCGGCGGGAAGGGCGCGCCAGACGGTGGCGCGAAGTGCCGTGTTCCCGACTGGTGCTGCACCAGCGGCGGTGCGACAGCCTCCTCGTCCTGTTCCTCGTCTTGTTCCTCGTCTTGTTCCTCGTCTTCTTCGAGCTCGTCGTCTTCTTCGAGCTCGTCGTCGGGCAGTTCCTCCACAGGCGCGGCGGCCGTGGCCACAACGGGCGTGACTGGCTCGGGCTGAACGGGCGCGGCCGTCATGCCCTCGACAGGCTTGGCCGCCGCGCCCGGGACCAGCGGCACGAACACGGCGAATCCCGGGGCCCCCGCGGGAATCGTCACCGGAATCGCCCACGTCGTCTGCCCCTCGGCGGTGCCGGGCCAGGCGACCGGCTGCGGCCGTCCATCGCCGCCGGGCATGACCAGCAGATACGGTACGGCCACGGACGGTTGGACGGTTGGATCGACTTCGTCGGGTACGGCGTCGGTCATTGGGTAGCTCCACGTGTCGGTGGACAGTTGCCGGACCACGCCCGTGCCCACCGTCCGTCGTCGCCCCGCCGATGAGCCCAGACCGGCGGGTTGTCACGAACAGTGACGGCGTGTAACACGAAAGTGCGGAGATGGCGGGGCGTGGCGCCAACTGGCGCTTTGGTCCGGACCGGATTTCCCTGCATGGCCCGGCGGCAGGGATCATGGCACGGCGGCGCGGCCGCGGACCAGCCCGTGGCGCACACCTGGGACGGTGGGACGTTGCACCACCGTCCACCTGCGAAGACGCGGCCTCCCGGGGACGAGGCGCCGGGCCCGGTGTGGCCGCCGAACAAAGGGACTGCGAGTGGAGCTGAATCCCGAACCTCGCATTCGACCCGAACAACGCCGGCAACGCCGACGCCGCCTTCAGCTCGCAGACGGCTCTGGACCTTCGGCTGCGACTCATCGCGCAGCTCCCGTCCACCCACCACGACCCGCGGCCCACGGCAGCGGGCTGGCGGGTGTCAGTGCCCGCCGGGTGCTGGGCAGCCGCCCGGGCTTGCCGACCCGGTGGGCAGGGCTGTCTGCTGCCTGGATGAGGCCATCGGCGATGGCCTGGTTGCAGTAGGCGCGGGCGGCGGCGATGAGCAGTTCGCCGGCGTGGCGGCCGCCGCGACTGTTGTGCCGGGCTCGGGCGTTGGCGACGATGCGTCGTTGGAGCGCCTGGATGTCGCTGGCGGTGACGCTGTCGATGGGGAGGTCGCCCCAGGCGGTGGTCATCCGCTGCCAGTAGCTGCGGTAGGCCCGCAGTGCGCCGGGACCGGCCGCGGCGCTGCGCAAACCCGGGGCCCTGCCCGGCTCCACCGCTCTCGAGCAGGCCGCGCCGCAGGCAAGTTCACCCCGGTCCACGACGCCTGGTGGGAAGCCGTCCGCAAGGCCCACGGCGACGCCGCGGGCACGCGCGCACTGATCGAGGCGAGCGTCTGGGCCGGTGGCCAGGCCCTCGCTCGGTCCGTCCTGGACCACCCGCAGGTGGTGGCCGGCCGGCGGGCGCTCGACGTGGCGTCCGGCCTCTGGCCGGGTCATCATCGCCGCGCGGGCACCCGCCCCAACGGTGGCTGAAGGTGAGCGCGCTGCGGCGCCGGCCGATCAGGGTGCTACGACCTGCCACGGGCTCTGCCCGCCCATCCATGCCCCGGCCAGGATCTCCGCCGACTGCCGGCCCGGGCACTGGTATGTCTTCGACCGGCCGCCGCCGGCTCGGGCCTCGACCTCCCACGACTCGCCATCGGTGCGGATGTACACGTCGCGACGCCCCCGCATGGTGCGGTCGCCGTTCCACCAGTGACGCTCGATTCTCACGCACCGACCGTATAGCACCAGGTCCGAGCGCGGAACTTTGGCGATCTTGGGACGGCCGGCGAACGCGTACGATTGCCGTAGCGCACAGCGCCAAGAACCAGGTTGACCTCGTATTGGTTCGCTGTCCCGGCTGGTGCGACGACACCGGCTGCGCCGCGAACACCACCGCCTCCTCGGCAACGGCTACTGCACCCGATCACCCGAACTCGACTGCGCCTTCGAAGCCATCTGCGAAACCTGCACCTCCTTCCAGACCAGCATCGAGTTCCGACCCACCCTCATCCGGCAACGCAACCACGCCGCCGAACACGACCAAACCCACCGCCCTGACCTGTTCAACCGACTCCTCACCCGCCTCGACGACCAAGCATCATGACCCCCAGCGACGCCGACGGCACACCCTTCCATCCGGCGACCCCAGAACCAACCACACAACACGATCAACTACCCACCCCTTGGCAAGGATTACCTGCATATTGCCGATGAGCGCGCACGTGACCATGGCGGCTCCTCGAACCCCTCGCCGTGTCGCAGTCACCGGCGATGTCGGCCGCGATCGCCTCCAGTCGCAGCCTGTGGCGGATGGCTTCCGGCCCCGATCTGCAGGCCCGCCGCGGGCTCGGCCGCCACCCCGCGATCCGTGACGCACATTCCGGCCCGGCCGGTGTCGGACGATGGCGGCGGGCCTGTCGAGCCGATCACCGTCAAGCGATCCTGTGACGACACCTGACCCTGAAGCAGCCCGGGATGTTCCCGTATACGGTCGCGTCGGCAGGCCCAAGGCGGGTGGTGCACCGTGCCAACGCCCGAAGGGGGCGCCGTCGCGGCGTTGTCATGCCGGTGGTTCCGGCAGGCCGAACAGGTCGGCGAGGCCGCTGACCTGGAACCGTTGGTGCATCGCGGGGGTCAGCGCTTCGAGGCCCAGGCTGCAGCCAGCGTCGTCGCACCAGCGTTTGGCGGCCACGATCGCGCCGAGGCCTGACGAGTCCATGAACGTGATCAATGCGAGATCCACTGCCAGCACGGCCGGCTCCAGCTGCAGTGCTGCACGGACCGTCGTGCGGAACTGATCAGCGGTCTGCTGGTCCAGCTCGCCATTGAGGACGATCGTGACCTTGTCGGCCGACAGTATGCCGATCTCGGTCAAGAGCGGCATCGTTCACCTCGATCCATTCCGGTGCTCGGGCTCGACGATACCGACCCATTTGTCCCCCGCAACTCGATGCGACAGGAGATGGATGCGACTGTACGGCCGGGATTCCCGGGCCGGAGGCGGTGGTCCCAGGGGCGGCGGGCGTGACTGCTCAGAGAGGGTCGGGCAGGTGACACCGCCCCGAGGCGCTGACGACCGGCCGAGAAAATCTATGGTGGCGAAGCTAGACATGCTCACGGCCGTCGGTTAACGTTCTTCAGGTCAAGAGGAGAGAACACAAAGACGCTGACGAACCGCCCCACCCGTTGGGCGCAGGAGCAGAGCCGGCAGCAACACCGCAGGTTCGCTCAGCACGGCAGGACAAGAGGGTGAGCCAGAGAAGGTGTTGGTGGCATCGCCCGTAGAACGGTTCCATCCGCAGGTGAGGGTCATGAAGTTGCGTGGACCCGCAGCACCGGCGGAGCCCGGCACGCGGTAAGACACAGAGAACAGAGGAAAGGGAGGGCCGTACACCGTTGGATCGCCCGCACCGGCAGCAGTTCCGCCGGGGTGGACACCGCAGTCTCCATCGAACGAGAGGTGGTCTTCGGTCACGCTTACGCGATCCTCGCGCCCGACGCTGTCTGTGGCGTCCGGTGCGGACACGACAAACCGGCGAACGTGCCGGTAGATGGTGTTTGACCCATAAACCCTTGGGCCCCGGCGCTACTGCGCCGGGGCCCTCGACCTGGAGGCTCCATGACCCAACCCGATGACATGTTCGGTGACGAGGACTACCCGGCCTACACCATGGGCCGCGCCGCGGAAATCGTCGGTACCTCGCAGGGCTTCCTGCGCCGCCTCGACGAGCTGAAACTCATCACCCCGCACCGCTCCGGCGGCGGACACCGCCGCTACTCCCGCTATCAGCTCCGCCTCGCCGCCCGCGCGCGGGACATGGTCGATGAGGGCACCGCCGTCGAGGCCGCCTGCCGGATCATCATCCTCGAAGACCAGCTCGAGGAAGCGCTGCGCATCAACGCGGCCCGCGACACCACCTGACTGGCCAGCCCCGTCCAGGCCGGTACGGGCGTCAAACGGACGCCGTGCCGGCATTCGCGGTCGCCCAGCCGTTCAGCGTGCCGGCTGCGATACCCCCCGGCCAAGGTCGCAGCGATCGCGATGGAGATCATTGCATGGCGACGTATGGGTGCTCGGCGGCTTCTCGTGCGATGTGGATGTTCCAGTTGTACTCGGCGATGGTGTCGGGCTGGGGTTCGGGTCGGTCGAATACCGGATCAGGTTGTCGATCATGGCATCCAGACATACCGCGATACGCTCGCCACCAACGTGACGGCAGGGCCGGCAGACTGGTCAACAACTCGGCATCGCACTACAGGAGCGCAGCGGCATTCACCGAGGCGAGGTCGATGAGCGCAAGGGTAGTCCTCTTGTCATGGACACACCTGTTGCGCGCGGTCGTCGACCCCGCCGGCAAGCCGTTCGACGAACTGCTCGCATGGATGCTGCGCTTGATGGCATCAGTGACTTCACGCCGTTCAGTGCGGACCGTCTCCGTCAGGCGATCGAGGAGCGCGGTCATGCCGTGGAGGGGTGGCTGCGGGACGTTGACGACCTGATGCCGCTGTTGCGGTACGCGCTGACCCGTGACGATGCGCGCCTGCACCTGGCTGCCGAGGATCTCATGACTAACATGGAATGGGAGGCGGTACCGAATGCGGTGCCGACGCCCGGCGGGCACGAGGTGATCCGAGTAGCGCACGCAGCGGGCAAACCCGTGGCGATCGCCAGTGACGCATCGCAGACGGCGATCGACGGCTAACTGCAGCGGCACGACTTGGCCTCGCTGGTGACCGCCGTCGGCCGGTGCAACTACTCACCCGCGGCGTTCAAGCCGACCACATGATCGGCCTCACTGGCTGCGAGGCTCGTCAAGGTTGACGTCAACGCGTGCGTGTTCGTCGGCGCCACACCACTGGACGTGCGGATAGCACGGGAGCTGGGCATGCGCAGCATCGGTCTGGTCGCGGCGCGGGCGGATGCGGCAACGCTGCGAGCCGCTGGCACGGACCTAATCCTGTCGTTGTCGTGCGGGTCAGTGCACAGATCCATCGTCTGAGGTCAGGCGGGTGCCAATCCGCGGTCGGATGGCCGATTCCGGCGAGAAATACACGACCGCTGCTTCCGCCCTTGCTCGACCGCCGCGTTCCGCACACCATTTTCGGGCCGTCTGTTTCGGCTGCCGCAAGGACATTGCTGCGGGCAGCCGTCCCCGCGGACTCGAGTAGGCCAGGAACACGCCGAGCTGGCAGTTCTCGACCCGGCCGGCGGTGCCGGAATACTGGCGCTGGACACCGGCTGACTTGATGCCTTATGACGAGCCCACGGTTATGCCGCGGTCGGCGGGATTTCCGCGTGGTTGTGCGGGTTTCGCGGTCGGACGCGGCATAACCGGTGGCGGGCTCGGGTCAGAGTTGTTCGAGGAAGACGAGTAGGTCGTCGCTGGCCTGGTAGCGGGCGGGGTTTGTGTTCGGCGGTGCGGTTCGGGCGATGGCTTGTTCTTTGAGGGCCATGTCGGCGTGCAGGTAGATGCAGGTCGTGGCCGGGGTTTCGTGGCCGAGCCAGAGCGCGATGACGGTGATGTCGACGCCGGCGTGGAGCAGATTCATCGCTGCGGTATGGCGCAGGGTGTGCGGGGTGACGTTCTTGGCCTGCAGTGATGGGCAGGCGCGCGCGGCGGTGGCGGCGTGTTTGGCGACGAGGCTGGCGACGGCGTCGTGGGACAGCGGTGTGCCGCGACGGGTTGCGAACAGCGGGTCGGTGTCGGCTGGTCGGCGGGTAGTGAGCCAACCGGTCAGGATGGCGCCGGTGTGCGCGGTCAGCGGGGTGCAGCGGTCCTTTCGGCCTTTGCCTCGGCAGTAGACGTGCGCGCCGACACCGAGGTGGAGGTCGCCGGTGGATAGCGCGGTCAGTTCCGCAACGCGGAGTCCGGTCTGCGCGGTCAACACGAGCAACGCGTGATCGCGGCGGCCGTGCCAGGTCGTGGTGTCGGGCGCGGCCAGCAGCGCGTCGAGCTCGGCTCGGTGGAGGAAGTTGACGATCGTGGTGGTGGCCCGTTTGGTTTGGATGGCCAGGACTCGGCTGATCAGGTCGGCATGTTCGGGCGCGCGCAAGCTGGCGTAGCGGAACAGAGAGTGGATCGCGGCGAGGCGGGTGTTGCGGGTGGCGACGCTGTTGCCGCGCACCGTTTCCAGGTCGTGCAGGAACTCGCCGATAGCGACGGCGTCCAGATCGGTCAGCTCGAGTTGAGCGGGAAGCCTGCCGGTCCGCTGGTGGATGTGGGTGAGCAGCAGCCGCAGTGTGTCGCGGTAGGAGGCGATGGTGTGGGGGCTGGCGCCGTACTGGGTCATCAGCCGGTCGGTGAAGAATGCCTGCAGCAGCGGTGCGAGCACGGTCACGGCCCGGTCACCTCGCTCCGCTCAGGTGGCCTGTCCTGGTGGGCTGCCGCGTCGAGGCGTTGCGCGGCCAAGGCCAGCAGCCGCGGGGTGGCCTGCAGATACCAGTAGGTGACTTCCGGACTGCTGTGGCCGAGAAACGCCGACAGCACCGGAAGCCGGGCCGACACGTCGAGGCCAGCCTCATACCAGCTGATCAGGACGTTGACCGCCAGCGTATGCCGCAGGTCGTGGATGCGGGGGCGGCGGCGTCCGGGTGGGGTATGGATGTCCGCGGCGATCAGGAGCCTGGTGAAGATCTGGTGGACGCCGCGGTGCTGGACGCGATGGCCGGCGGCGGTCAGGAAGAACGCCGCCGAGACCGGGGTGGGGCAGAGCCGATCGCGGCGCGCCTCGTAGCCGGCGAGCATCGCTGTTGTGGTGGCGTGCAGCGGGACCAGGCGGGTCTGGTCGTTCTTGCCGGTCACCGCCACCATCGCCGCGTGCTGGTCAACGTCGTCGCGGTCGAGGGCCAGTGCCTCGCCTACCCGCATTCCGCTGGCGGCCAGCAGGCTGATCAGGGCCTGCATCGTGGCCGCGGGCAGCGGCGCGGCGATCGTGCCGGCCGCGTGCACCAACGCCGCGATCTCCTCAGCCGTGTAGTGGTAGGGAGTCGGACGATGCGCGCGGCCGGGTAGTAGCCCGGCTGGTGGAATCTGGCAGTCCGGGTCGAACGCGGCCAGATAGCGGGCGAAGCAGCGCACCACCGCCAACCGCCGGTGCGCAGCCGTGGCGCCGATGGTCTTGCTCGCCCACTCCACCGCCGCGGTGACGGTGACGGTCGGCTGGCCGGTGTGGTCGAGCCGGTCGGCGAACTCCAGCAGCATCCGGCCCTCGCCGCGCAGCTTGAATCCCAGGCTGCGGCGCATCGCCAGATACTGCTCCGCCCTGGTTCTCACGCTCATGCTCATCGTGGTGCTCCCTGTGGGCAGGGCCTGGCCAACTCGGCCAGCCGGGCCTGGTCCAGCCGGGCATAGATCGCGGTGGTCCGCTGCTGGGCGTGCCGCAGCAACTGCCCGATCTCCTCCATCGACGCGCCCGCCGCGAGCAGGTCACAGGCCGCCGCGTGCCGCATCCCGTGCGGCCCGAACCGGGACACCCCGGCCCGGGCGCAGGCGGCACCGACCAGCACGGTGACCGAGGAAGTCGCCAGGCCGGTGAACGGCGCCTTCACCGTGACGAACACGTTCCGCGCGGTGGTGGCTGGCCTGGCGTGCATCAGGTAGTCAGCGATCGCCGCGCCGACATCGGCCGGCAGCGGCAGCACGTCGACCCGGCCGCCCTTGCCATGGACGGTCAGTTCGCCCGCGCGCCAGTCGATATCGGCCAGCTCCAGCCGGGCGACCTCGCCGCCGCGCACCGCCAATCGGGCCAGCATCAGCAGGATCGCATAGTCCCGGCGGCCGACCGCGCTATCACGGTCACAGCCGGCCAGCACCGCTCGGACCCGAGCGCCGCCGGCCGACCGCGGCTGGACCAGGTTACGGGGGCGACCCCGCCCGGCCGGGACCGCACCGGCCAACCCCACCGGGACGTGCCCGGCCACATGCAGGAACCGCAGCAGCGACCGCAACGCGGGCAGCGTGACCATGTCCAACGCCGTACTCTGCCGCCGGATACTCCAGTCCCGCACGAAATCGATGACCTGTCCGGCCGACAGCCTCGGCAGCGCGCCCTCCACCGGCCCGGACAGCCCAGTCAAGAACGTCCGAGCGCACCGCAGGTAGTGCTTCACCGTCCCCGCGGCCAGCCCGCGCTCGTCTTCCAAGTACCGGCGGTACTCGCTCAGCAGCACATCCACCGGTGCCACTGCGACCACCACGGCAGGCGGCGGGACCGTTCCCAGCCGGCGCAGATAGCCCAGCAGCGGAGCCCACGCCCGGTCACTGGTTCCGGTCCGGACGCCAGCCGACCGGCGCTCACGCAAGAACTCCTGCACCACCTGGCTGGTCACCTCGCCCGTGACCAGATCACGACCGACCAGCCAGCCACTCAGATCCGCCAACCGGTGCACATGATCGACGATCGTGTCCGGCGAGAACCCCTGCCCCGCCAAATCCTCGCGCAGCCCGTCAGCGAACGGCGCGAGCGGCCCCCGCACCACGATCCGCCAGCGGGCCCGTCCAACATCATTCGAGTCCATGATCTTCTCCTGTCTGTCGATGGACTCCATCGACCAGACACGAGAAACCCTCAACCACGACGGACAACCACTGCGCAATGCCGCGCGACAACCACAAAATCAGCGCCCTGAACAGCATCAATCAGGCGCTACGCGGCATAACCGTGGGCTCGTCATAAGGCACATAATGCCGAACTCGGCATTAGATGCCCTTCTTGACGAAGCCGGTCTCATCCACGATCAGGACCCCGGCGGGGTCACCGGCCTGCTCGGCGGCATAGTCACGCAGGTCGTCGCGGACGGCGTCAGCGTCCCAGCAGGCCGCGTTCAGTAGGCGTCGCATCCGATCCGGCGTCCGATCGCCCGCAGCCTCCGCGAGGGTCCAGCCGTTCTTGTCCGCCAACGGCGACAGCAGCCCCAGCACATAACTGCGGGCCTGCCGACGCGGTTCCACCCGACCGAACCGAGGCGCCAGCACGCCCATCAGAGCGTCGAACCCGACATCCATCCCGGCACCGAGTCGATCGACACGAGCCGGTAGTCTACATAGGACGATCACCAGCGCCGGACCAGCCCGTGGCACCACATGAAACCGCCTCTGACCTGCAACAAGGTCAGAGGCGGAAGTGCGGCTGGAGTACTAGCTCGCTCGTCGGCTGCTGCGCCGGGTCAGCTCCCGCCGGTGCCCGGGGTTGTTGTCCCAGCCGTGTCGGTGGCGGCGTCCTGCGCTGGACCGAACACCTGGTGGATGGGCGTCCAGCCTTCGCCGAGTTCCTCGCCGAGGTCTGGCCGTCAGGGTGGCGTAGTCGGACATGGCGTTGTCGGCGTGCCGGTGTCCGTCGAGGCGCACGTCGAACCGCCCGAGAACGCTGATGTCGACAGTCACCGGCTCATGGTGGCGCACCCGGCCGTGACCGCCTGTCAACTATCGGTCCCCAGCACCGCCTCCATCTCGCCGGTCGCCGAACCTACGAGGGGACCTGCTGGCGGGATGCCTGCCGGATCGCCCACGCAGCTCGGGTGAGGTATCCGGGTGGTTATGCCGCAATCCTCAACCTAACGACCGTTGCGTCGAATTGCTCGTCGTTTTCGGGCTAGGTTCAATCGGAACGCTGTTTCCTACATCCCCGGAGTGCCACATGGACCAAGTAGAGCAGGCGAACGCCACCGCCACGATGAACGACCGACTGCACAACGGCGGTACGGCGGCGCCCGCCTCGCTCATCCGGCGCCTGGCCGACGAACTTCACCCCGGGGAGCGGCACGCCACCGATCAGGCCGCCATCCAGCAGTTGGCGGTCCTCATCGCCCGCTGCGTGCCGGCGGACGACGCGATGGCCGTGGTCGCCTCGACGACGGCCGCGCTGCTCGATGCCGAGAGCTGGATGCAGCTCAATGCGTCGCGGGCCCGCATCGTCCTCGCCGCCGACGAGGCGCGCCGCGGGTTCGAACGCGACCTGCACGACAGCGTCCAGCAGCGCCTCGTCTCGCTCGGCCTCGAACTGCGCACCCTGGAAGCGCTGATAGGTGACGACCGCCGCGGGCTCAAGCCCCGGATCGGACGGACCATCGACGGCTTGACGCGCGCCTACGAGGATCTGCAGGAGATCTCCCGTCGCCTGCACCCGACCATCCTCACGCAGCGCGGCCTCCCGTCGGCGCTCAAGGCGCTCGCTCGCCGCAGCCCCATGCCGGTCACCGTCAACGTTCGTTGCGAACGCCGGTTCTGCAGCAGCGTCGAGACGGCCGCCTACCACGTCGTGTCGGAGGCGCTCACCCTCGTGGCCGAGCATGCACAAGGCTTCGCCGTCACGGTCGACGTCAACGTCAAACCCGCCACCGCGACCACACGCGAAATGCTCGCGCTGTCGATCCACGGCGACGGCATCGGCGGCGATGACGCGGCCCTCGACTCGCGGCTCGTCGGCCTCGTCGACCGGGTCGAGGCACTCGGCGGACACGTACGGCTGGCAGGGCCGCCGCCCGGCAGAACGCCGCTGCTGGTCACGCTGCCGGCCGATAGGCGACCGCTCCTCGGGTGAACGCCGTCAACGGTCGCCGGCCATGCCGCCGGCCTGGTCCAGAACTGGCGTCGTTTCTGGCCGGTGGGCGGTGGAGCGACCATCCGGTCTGCACCCACCCGTTGCTCGCCGGGGTGGCCCGTCTCGTCAACGACAACACCTCCGATGCCGGCCGTCAGCAGCTGGCCGGCCTGGTCCCGTCGGTGATCGGGTTGGTCAGTGCCGACCTGCGCGTCGACGCGCGGATCGCGCTCCGGCTGGCGACGGCGGCGCTGCCGGTCGTGGCCGCGGAGCGGCAGTGCGCCATGGCGGTCTCCGTGCTGGCCTGTGATCACATGCTCGCCGTTCTCGACGGGCGGTCGCCGGACACGCTGGAGAAGCTCTCAGGAGGCGCTGGCGCAGGCCCCCAGGGCCACCCGGTGGGCCGGGAAGTTCACCCGTGGCGTGCCTGCGGCATCGGCGGCGGCCTTCCGCCGGCGGGTCGCGCCGCACGCCGTCCGCTCGGCGGTGGAAGGGGTCGCCGCGACCTGCACGCCGCATCGGGACCGCCTGCTGCGCGCGCTGCTCGTGGACGCGATCGAGGAGTGCGCCGCCTGGGTCGGGCGGGAGGAAGAGCGTCGCGACGCGCAGTCGTCCGGAGCCGGCCGCAGCTGAGCCGATCAGCTGCGCCGGCAGGTGGCGGCAGCGGCAGCGGTGGCTCGCGTTGCGGTGCTGCGGCCGTCCGGAGCGCCGGCGCCGACGGTCATCGCGGGTCGCGCCGCAGCGGGTGGTCGGCAGGGACCTCGACGAGCACGATCGGCACGCGGTCCGGGTCCTCGATCCACACCTCGACCAGCCCCTACGACTCCCGCCGGGGCTCCCGGAGGACCGTCGCCCCCGCGGCCCGCAGGCGCCCGTACTCGGCCCGGACGTCACGGACCTGCAGCCACAACCGCAGCGGTCCGCCGGGCTCATCGTGCGAACCGGACACTTCGAGGAGCCCTTGGCCGAGGAAGAGGACCACGCCCGGGTGCTCGGCCGGTCCGAATTCACGGTAGATCGCCAGGCCGGGGATGTCGCGGTAGCAGCTCCTGCTGCGCCCGAATCGCCGGCGCAGCAGAATGCGGCTGCTCAGTACCTCCACGGCTCGATCATCCCCGCCCTCCGGCCACTCCGCAGCGGATCTACGTGGTGCACGCGGCGACCGGTCGGTCGGCGAACGGGCAGGGATGCTCCTCGCCGGTGCGAGGCGTGTCGCTACGCCACCGGGAAGTCAAAATATGTGCTTGGATACGGCTCGTTGTCGAGCGTGTAGTGCCACCATTCCTTCGGGTAGTTGGTGAACCCGCCTTGTGCCATCAGGCCGGTGAGCAGCGCCCGGTTGTTCCTCGCCAAGCCGCTCAGGCCCGCGGTGATCGTGTGTGCGAGTGGGTCGAAGCAGTCGAAGCCGGTTCCCATGTCGATGCTGTTGTCGGGAAACCGCTGCGCCGCCGGCGCGGTGCAGGGCAGGAGCGGTTCGCCCGTCCGGTAGGAGGGTTCCGCGCGCGAGGGGGTGGCGACCAGTGTCAGGTCCATCGTGCTGCCCCGGCTGTGCGCGGTGGGCCCGCCGATGTATCCGTCGTCGAACAGCACGGACTTGTCGACCTCGGGGTAGAACTCCGCCTTCATCCGCTGGTCGGCTGTCGTTGCCCAGTGCACGAAGTCGTCGACGCCCTGCTGGGGCCGGTAGCAGTCGTACACCTTGAGGCTGTACCCCTTGCTGAGCGCGGTTGTCTGCACCCGGTGCAGCGCCTCGGCGGCCTGGCGGGTGAGCAGGCAGCGTGGCCGCTGGTAGCCGGTGATCGGCCGGCCGACGAAGTTGTGGGCGGTGGCGTAACGGATGTCGGTCAGGATGCTGGGATCGATGTCGGGCAGCGAGACGAATCCCGGCGGGAGCTGAGCCGCGGCGGCCGTGGACGGGCTCGGCGGTGCCGGCGGGGACGTGTCGCCCGCGGCGGGCGGGGACGACTCGCGGGCCGGCGCCGGGATCGTCGGGGCGGGCGGCGGTTGTGTCGGCCGGGCAGGTCCGCCGCACGCGGCGATCAGTGTGCAGGCCACAGCGGCGGCTAGGACGCGGACGCGGTGCCCGGCACGCCGGCGTGCGCCGGCCCCGGTCGCCGCCGCCCGACCGGACGCTGTGGGCCCGCCTGTCGTGAGGTACATGCGCAGATTATTGTGCTTTGTACGGTGGTCGATGCCCGCGAGCCGCGCGGTCGGCGCCCCTCCCACCTGCCGCAGGGCGGTGCTGCTACCTGGTCGCTCCGGGCCGCAGCGGCTCGGGCGCTCGCCTGTGGTTCGTCCGGAGACCACGTTCAAGGCCCTGCGCGGAGTCGGCTGGCATCGGATAGACGATCACGGCGTCGAGGTCGGGACGCGCCACCACCAGGACACGGTCTCCGTCGAGCAACCCCACGGCGTGCCGGGCCTCGGCCGGCACGCGGACATGTCCTGCTTCGTGACGGCAAGGCTACCTGCCCCGCCCGTCGTGAGGCGCACTGTGCCTGCCGAGACCGTGGCATCGACTGGCCGGCCAGGCAGCCATCCGAGCCTCCGAACCGGAAACCGATCCGCGATCCTCCCGTGTGCATCGACGGTGGTTACCGTGCAGACGCAGGTGACCGCGACTGCCTGCGCCGGTCGCAATGCCGGCACAGGCAGCCCGGCGCGGGCCTCCCGCCCGATACCTCTGGGAACCGATGTCACGATCCGAGGTCTCGACCCACGTCAGGGTGGTGTGCCGCAGCCAGTGGGTGCTGATCCGCTGGGTGGCCACCCACGGCAGGTCATCGCTGGTCCGAACCCACAATGTGTCGTAGCGGCGACGGGTAATCGGGCTCTTCACAGACCAGGGTGTAGTCGTGGCCTGAAGCCGCCGGTCTCGAGCAGGGACCTGGCGATGTAGTTGGTGATGTTGCGGAATCCGAGCGCGGAGCCGCGGAGGTGTTCGAGCCGTCCGTTGATCGCCTCGGTCGGGCCGTTGGATGTGCCGGGCCGGTCGAAGTAGGCCAGCACGTCGTCGGCACGCTTCTTCAACGTCCGGCCCAGCGTGATGACCTCGCTCAGCACGGCCGGGACGCCGGCGCTGACCGAGTCGATCAGCGCGGTCATCAACACGCGGCCACGAGCTCGGTCGGGCTCTCGGTAGGCCGCGATCATCCGCTGGTAGATCCCCCAGGTCGCCTCGACCTGCACATGGTCATCGACCGCGAACAGCGCCCGCAGACGGCTGCGCTGCTTGTCGGTGAGGAGGTCGGCGCCGGTGTGCAGGGTCCGCCGCGCCGAGTAGAGCGGGTCGCCCTTCATGCCGCGGTGACGGTGGGTGGCTTGCTGGACCCTGCGTCGGCACTGGTCGAGCGCGTCGCCGGCCAAGCGGACCACGTGGAAGGGATCCATCACCGCGACCGCGTCAGGGAGGTCTTCGGTGGTGGCGGTCTTGAAGCCGCTGAACCCGTCCATCGCGACGACCTCGACCGCGTCACGCCAGGCATCGGTGCGGGCGACGAGCCAGGTCTTGAACACTTGCTTGGAGCGGCCCTCGACCATGTCGAGGAGCCGTGCTGGGCCTGTCTTGTCGCGGATCGGGGTGAGGTCGATGATGACCGTGACGTACTTGTCACCACGGCTGGTGTGGCGCCAGACGTGCTCATCGACGCCGACGACCCGGACGCCGTCGAACCGTGCCGGGTCGTCGATCAGGACCCGCTTGCCCTCGGCGAGGACTGCGTCGTTGGCGGTGTTCCACGCGACGCCGAGACCTTCGGCGACCCGGGCGACGGTGAGGTGTCCGACCACAATCCCTTCGAGTGCCCACCGCAGCCCGCGCCGTGACAACTTCGACCGGGGCTCGGCCACCCGGGAGGTGTCCTGGCGCCAGACATGCCCGCAGCCACCGCATCGGTAGCGGCGGATCGTGACCAGCAGTGTCGTGGGCCGCCAGCCGAGCGGCTCGTGGGCAAGTTGCCTGGTGACCGTGTCCCGGGGGTCCCTTCGCAGCCGCAGCGGCGGCACCATTGGTCGGGTTCGAGGACCCGGCACGCGAGGACCGCGCGGTCGTGCTCGAGGCGTTGGCCGGTGACGACGAGGCCGAGCTCGTCGAGTCTGCAGAAGGTCGTTAGATCGGGGTGGGCGAACGCGTGCGAGCGGTCGCCGACGGTAGCGTCGGGCACGTGACGGTTCTTTCAGGATGAGCGCGTAGGAGCCTTCCCTCTGGAAACCTCGACATCCATCTGGGACCGCCGCGCCAGCTACACCCTCATCTGGCGAAGAGCTGCTCTAGCCGCGACTACTCCTCAGTCCCTGGGAGTAGGTCATCTGTCGAGGGATCCGCGATCACGGCCGATGGCGGAAGCTGATGCGCATCAGCCGGCTGTCAGCCCAGTCTTCGAGCCGAGTCGGCCGGATGGTGCCGGGGTCGTGGGGCTGATTGAGATCCGCGACGATCTCTGCCAGCACGGCCTGACGTTCAGTTGGGTCGGTGACGGGCGTGGCCCGTGCAGGCAGATCTGCGCGGATCCCGTTCTTGAGGTGGAAGGTGAAGTTGGGATTGGCGAGAAGGTTCGCATGCCAGTCGGTCGCGGCACCGCCGGCGCCGCTGCACAGGTAGGTGGTGCCCGCAGCTCGGTAGAAGAAGATCTCGATGCGGCGTGGCCGGCCGGTGCGGCGCCCCAGCGTCGTGATGTCGATGATCCGTTCGCTGGTACCTGCGGCGGGTGTGATCTCGATGGCTCGCCGGATGTGATCGGGCAGGTGCGACAAAGACGCGTCACCTGCGGAGTCGTTCCATCCGGTCGTGTCTGGACTGCTCATGCGGTCTCGGTCTGAAGGGCGGGCCCGAGGAGGAGTCCACCGTCAATGACGTACTCCGACCCCGTGATGAACGACGCGTCTGATGACGTGAGGAACAGGAGAAGCCGGGTGACGTCGGTCGGCTCTCCAAGTCGGGGGATGGCGAACGGCTCGGGTGAGTAGAAGTCGGCGATTGCCGCGGTGGCGCCGGCTGCTGGTTCTTGGATGAAGGGGGTCGCGATCACGCCGGGGTGGATGGTGTTCACGCGGATGTGGTCCCGGCCGAGCTCGAGCGCTGCCGTTCGGGTAAGGCCTCGCACGGCCCACTTGCTGGCGACGTACGGCGCGTAGTGCGCCGTGCCGCCCAGGCCCATCGTCGAGGCGATGTTGACGATGGCTCCCCCTGTTGCGCGGCGCAGAGCGGGGGCGGCGACCTTGATGCCGAGGAAGGTCCCTGTGAGGTTGATGTCGAGGATGCGCGACCACGTGGCTTGGTCCGTGTGCTCAATTGGCGCCGGCGGGTTCTGAACGCCCGCGTTGTTGACGAGCACGTTCAGGGCGCCGAAGGCGCTCTCGGCGGCTAGCACAGCAGCGGACCACGAACTCTCGTCGGTGACGTCGAGGCGGGTGAAGTGAGCGCGGCTCCCGAGCTCGTTGGCGAGAGCGGCGCCGCGTCCGGTGTCGATGTCGCCGATCACCACGTTCGCTCCCTCCGCGTGAAAGGCGCGTACGTGGCTCGATCCCTGGCCACCGGTCCCACCGGTCACGAGCACGGTCTGGTTGTCGAAGCGGTTCATCAGATGTTCCTTCGGTACGTGGGTGACTGACCGGGATCATCGACGATGAACGGCCGGCAGATGGCGAGCCGAGCGACTCACCACTGCCTTGACACTAGGCTGGCGGCAGTGGCGAGTCAAGCCACTCACCTCGTATGCTCGGTCCATGAGCAGGGTCGTACCGACGTACCACCAGCGCGTCGCCCAGGAAAAGCGCGCGCTGATCGTGGCGGCCGCGACCGCACTGTTCCTCGAGTTGGGCTACGACCGGACATCGCTGGCGCGGATCGCCGAGCGCTCGGGTGTCTCGCGGGCCACCTTGTTCAAGCAATTTCCGAGCAAGGCCGCCCTGTTCGACGCCATCGTCACCGAGTCCTGGTCAACCGCTGACGAGGAGGCTCCTCCGCCGGCAGGCAACGTCGTCGACGGGCTCAGCGCGATCGGTCGCCGTTACGCCGAGCTGTTGAGCCGGCCCCAGATGACCGACCTGTTCCGGATCGTCATCGCCGAGCTGCCGCGGTTCCCGGAGTTGGCCCATGCACAGTTCTCGCAAGGGAAGATGCCCTACTTCGAGTCCGTACGCAGCTACCTCCTGGCTGAGCACGAGGCGGGAACGGCGCGGGTCGAAGACGTGGACCTCGCAGCCACCCAGTTCCTGGGCATGATCTCCAACTACGTCTTCTGGCCAAAACTCCTGGTGCCGGGCTGGGAGGTGAGCGCCGAACGCGTCGCTCAGGTAGTCGACGAGGCCGTCCGGACCATCGCCACCCGGTACGCCGCGACTGGACCAGGGGCGTCCACCAACGACTGAGTCCCGCCGCCACCAAAGGAGCTGATGCCTAAACAATCGAGGCGTCGGCACCAAGGGCATTCGCGGGGCATCCCGGGGCGGACACCGAAGGAGGGAGGGTCGATGTGTTGACCACCTTGATCAGCCTGGCATCAGCACGGCCCGACAAGAGGTCTCAGAGGGCGGTCACGAACTGTTTAGGTTGATCTATGTGGTGACTGATTCGGAGCGGCGGTCGGGTCAACCAGGTCCTTCCAGACTGTGCCGACGCCCGGGCTGGCCGGGGCGAGGTACCGGTCGCGGCACGACGACGGTGAGGGTGGCGATGCGGCAGGCCCCGAATAGGTGCAGCAGCCGGGCGATCGCCGGTCGGCACCGGATCGTGGTCGGGGTGGCTCTGCCGGCCGCCAGGCCAAGCAATGCGCGCAGGGCGGCCGCGTCGACGAACTCAAGATCGGCGGCGTCGATGGTGAGCGGGCCACGGATCCGGGCGGCCGAGGCGAGCAGTTGTCGCAGTGCGGCGCGGTTGCCGAGGTCGGTCTCGCCCTTCAGGCAGAGGGCCGGCGGTTCGGCGCTCCACCGGCCGCGCAGCCGCGACGCCAGGCTGAACGTGTCCGTTTGCACGGTCGTGGTGTGGGCGCTGTACAGCAGCAACCGGTCGTCGGGGGTCAGGTTCCGTCCGTCGTACACGCAGCACCCGATCAGGTCACCCCCGGCGAACAGGGTGTTGGCGCGGACTTCGTAGTCGCACCAGGTGTCGAACGCGACGGTGGCGCGGCTGACCCACCGCAGATCCATGAAGACCCGCAGGACCGCGAATCCCTGGTCGTGGGCCAGCCGGAGCTCGGCGTCGAGAAGGTCCAGCACGGACTGCTGCTGGAAGCTCGCGCCGGCGACGAAGGTGCTGCGGCTGGGCAGCGTCTTCACCTGCCGAAGGACCGACCCGATGTCGTCGGCCGGCGCAGCGCTCAGGATCAGGTCGATCAGGTCGCCCCGTTCGAGGTCCGACAGCAGCAGCATCTTGTGGCCGTCGCGGAATGCCGCTTCGACGCCCCTGCGGATCAGCGCGACGAGCCGGGTCGTACCGGTGAGCGAAACGCAGATGTGGTCGCCGGTCTCGGCCTGCAGCAGTGGCAACACGAACCTCCTGGATCGGCCGCGGATCACCCGGCCGGAAACCGGTTGTACGGGGTCAGCTGCCCGGCTCGGACTGCCGGCGGTGGGTGGCTGCGGCCCCGAAGAGCATTTCGAGACCGACCGTCGACAACATCCAGCGGACCCGGCCGTCCGCGCGGCTGACGTTGAGCACGCAGCCGGCGGCGGCCAGTTCGGCGCAGACGTCGTACAGCAACCGCACGCCTTCGAAGTCGATGAAGGTCAGCCCGCTCAGGTCGAGCACGATCGAGGCTGGACGGTCCCGCGTGAGGGTCTCGATGATCGTGGTGCGGAGCGCAGCGGCGCGCCGGGCGTCCAGGTCCCCGGTGAAGACCATTTCAACGACGGAGGGCGGGGCCGGCGTCGCCGATGGCGGCCCCGCGCGGTCGGCTGCTGGCATGCTCACTCCATGCGCCACGGGTGCGGCGTCGGTCGGCCGCCGCAGATACGGATGCATCGGGAACATCGTCGCGGTCATGCCGCCGGGACGTATCGGTCACCTAACCGATTTGTGGCCGAGTCCGGCTTGCCGGTGTCGGAGGTCAGGGCGTTGCCGGACCGGCCTCAGACTGGGACTGGGACCTGACGGCGACCCACGCGGCGACCTGGGAGCGGGACGTGAAGTCCAGCTTGGTGCGGATGTGCTCGACGTGGGTGTTCGCGGTGCGCCGGCTGATCACAAGCTTGTCCGCGATCTGCTGGTTTGTCAGCCCGTCGGCGATGAGCTGGGCGACCTCGACCTCGCGACGGGTGAGCGGCGTCCAGGCCGCAGCCGAGCCGCTCGGCCGGCGCCGGGAGATCTTCTCCTCCGCGGCGTACGCCAGCCCCGCTTCGAGGTCCAGGCCGAGCCCTTCGGCGACCGCCGCGTCGAAGCGTCGCTCGCCGAGCTTCGCGCGGCCGAGTTCTTCTGCGCGGGCACGGGTGGCGAGCAGATCAGGCGAGGCCTGCCGCAGCAGCCCCATTGCCTGCCACATCCGGTGGGCGATGCCCAGCAGCCGGGCCGCCCGTTCGAGGTCTCCGTCGGTAGCGGTGGCGGTGGCCAAGATGTCCAGCGTCATGGCGATGCCGACGCTGTCGCCCAGTCGTCGCTTGGCCCGCAGCGCCTCGCGGGCGTGCCCGACCGCGGCACGGGCGTCGCCGCGACCGAGCTCGATGACGGTGTCCAGCCAGTCGGCGTACGAGCACATCCACCGGTCCCCGCGTTCCTCGCACCGGGCCCGTAGGTCCCGCGTCAGGCTGCTCGCCTCGTCGAACGAGCCCGTCAGTGCCAAGGGCAGCGCTTGCGCGCTCAGCGCGAGGAACAGTCCGGTGCCGCGATCCTCGCCGGCGAGGTGCAGACGTTCCGCCTGCTCCGCCTGGGCCAGCGCCCGCTGCAGATCGCCGGACGACACTGCGACCACGGCGGAGACGTAGCCGATCCACCCGAGTGCCGTGACGTCGTGCTGCGCCTCGGCGAACCGGCGGCACCGGGCCAGAAGGGCGCCGGCGGCGTCCAGATCGCCCTGGACGGTGATGAGCCATGCGCAGGCCCACAGTGCCCGGTTCAGGGCCGGGCCGGGCGGCGGGTCGAGCGCCAGCGCCCGGTCCAGATGATGCCGGCCTTCGCGCACGTACCCGCAGGCGAACCAGTAGTACCGCAGGGCTGCTGCCAGCTCCAGTCCGGTCCCGTGCTCCCGCGGGTCGGAGAGGCTGAAGTCCAGCGCCGCCCGCAGGTTGGGGTGCTCGAGCCGCAGTGTGGTGTACCACCTGGCCTGGTCCGGACCGCACCACTCGGCGTCGAACCGCTGCGCCATGCGCAGATAACGGTCGCGGTGGCGGCGGCGCAGCGTCCGCTCCTGCCCGGAGCCGCGGAGCAGGTCGAGCCCGTAGTCGCGGATCGTGTCCAGCAGGCGGTACCGGACGCCGGACGGCGTCCGGTCGGTGATCAGGATCGACTTGTCGACGAGCCCGGCGACCGCCGCCAGCACGTCGTGCGCGCCGAGGTGGCCATCGGCGCAGACCTCGCGCACCGCGTCCAGGTCGAAGGTGCCGGCGAATACCGACACCCGGGCCCACAACAGCCCTTCGGCGGTAGAGCACAGCCCGTAGCTGGAGTCCAGAACGGTCCGCAGGGAATCGTGTCTGCCGGCGTCGTGCGTCCCGCTACGGCTCAACAACCGCACCCGATCGACCGACCGGCTTTCGACCAGATCGGCGATCTGTTCGACCGACAGCACCCGGGCCCACGCCGCCGCGAGTTCGATGCCCAGCGGAATTGAGTCCAGCAGGCGGCACACCCGCGCCACCGCGGCCTGGTTGCCGTCGGTCACGGTGAAGGCGGGTGCCGCCGCAGCGGCCCGCTCGCCGAACAGCACCGTCCCGGGGTCGGCAGCCGCCCCGACCTCAGGAACCGGCAACGGCAGCAACTGGAATACGTGCTCGCCGGGGACCCCCAGCGGCTGCCGGCTCGTCGCCACCACCTGGAGTCCGGGCGCCGCCCGCAGCAGCGCGTCCACCAGCGCCGCACACGCGGCGGCAAGATGCTCGCAATTGTCCAGCACCAACAGCACCCGACGCGACGCCAGGTAGTCGGCGACCACCTCGACCTGCGGGCGGACCGTCTGGTTCCGGACCCCGAGGACCTGTCCGACGGCCTCCACCACCAGATCCGCGTTGCTCAGCGCGGACAGGTCGGCCACCCAGACGCCGTCGCTGTACGCTCGTTCGATCTCGGCCGCAACCCGCAACGCGACCCGGGTCTTGCCCACTCCACCGATCCCAGTGACCGTCACCAACCGCGAACCGGCCAGCAGCCGGCGCAGCTCCGCACGCTCGTCGACGCGATCGACAAAGCTCGACAGCTCCACCGGCAGATTGCCTTCGCTTCGTCGCCTGCGCACCCTCGCCACCACCGCCCAACCAACATCGATGCCGCTCCTCGACCCCATAGTCGCCGGGCGGCATGCCGTCACGCAACGGCCACACGGCGTGATCAGCGCGCGGGATGTGCCCATTCCCGCACGTTCGGAGGAGCGGCGGGTGGGGCGCCGGGACTGTACGAAAAACGGTGTAACTCCTGATCAAGGAGGCACCTGATGACCGTGATGATCGATGCCGCCGTGGATACTGCCGCGGTGGCGAAGAAGAAGACCCCGGCGGTGACGCCGGAGGGTGTGAACGCCGAGTTGGTCGGTCGGCTGGTCGAGCAGGCCCGCGCGGCCGGCATGCAGCGACCCGTGAAGGCGGTCTGCTGCAGCGAACCTACAGAACGATCTCCAAACGGACCCATCGCATAGATCAACCCAACCGTCCGTGACCGCCCTCTCAGCAGCGGACCCAAACGTGCAAGGCTGCCCTGTCGGGGGTGGAAACTCCCAACGACAGCAAGAGGGGTGACCCAAGACCCGCAAGCCAAGCCCTCGCAGCTACACCCTCATCTGTGAAGAGCCGTATTACGCTTCAGCTGTTTCGTGGTGCGCGTACAAGCGGATGCGGTTCGCCGGTCAATGCTGCGAGCGCTTCGGCGACCTCGTCGAGGTGGGCACGGATGTATGTGGATGTCGTGCCAGTGTCCGATCGGCCGTTGTGCCCGGCGAAGGCCCGGGCGACACCGTAGCCGAAACGCCGTTCGACCCACGTCAGTGTGGTGTGCCGGATCCAGTGCGTGCTTACCTGCTGTGTTGCTACCCACGGCAGGTAAATGCCAAGTCGACGCCAGACGTAGTCGTAGCGGCGGGTAGTGATTGGTTGTCCGTTGCGGTAACGCAGCAATGGGCCGTGTCGGTCGCCGTGGGTGTCGCGCTCTTGGTGGTGTCGGATGAGGTGATGCATGAGGGTAGGTGAAACCGGCTGCCAACGAACTGTCTCGCCCTTCTCGCGAAGGCGGATCAGGCACTGGGCGGAGTCGAGATCGATCGGGCGGAGCGCGAGCGCCCCGCCTCTACGGCATGCGGTCTCGGTGTGAAGGCGCAGTAGGAGTGTGTCGAGGTCGGGATCGTTGCCGGTGACGCCGGCTGCACCGACAACTTGAGCAAGCTGTTCGTCGGACAGTGCCCGTCGTGTGCTTGCGAGGCGTCGAGGTTTGGGAACGCGGCCGGACGGGTTGTCGCTTTCGGCGATGTACCCGTCTGCGACTGCATGGCTGTAGAGGCATCGCAGTGCTGCGATGGTGTGCTCTGCTGCTGTACGGCCGCCGCGGGAGTTGCTTCTCACGCGGGCGTTGCTCTTGATCCGTTCGGCGAGCTGTTTGATCTCCAAGGGCGTCGGCTCGTTCAGTCGCCGCTCGCCCCAGGCGTCTCGAATTCGCCTCCAGTAGCTGGTGTAGGCGCGCCGTGTGCCAGCGGAGACGGCATCCGACACGCGGTCGATGTATTCAGTGAAGGTCGGTGCGTCGCGAGGACGAGTGGCAGCGCCCAATGTCTCGGCGGTGATGCCGAGCTGTTGCAGCACGACGCGTGCGGTCTCGAGGTCGATGGTCGCCGGTATCTGTCTGTGGACTGCCATGTCATTTACGTCCAGGTGGCTTCCTGCTGGAGTCGCTTAACGAACTCATCGAACACCGACGGCGGGCAGATCGTCAGCTGGTCTGCCCCGATAGCAGCTGTCATGTAGAGCCTGTCGCCGCTGGTGATCTGGAGGACGTGCCGGACCGTAGCCGAGAGCCGAATGCGACCCTGGTTGGTGACGTGCTCCTGGCTGGCCGCGTCCGGGACAATCACGATGAGCGGCGCCATCAGGCAGATTGAAATGGAAAAGCCTGGAGGCCACGTGAGTGCTTGCAGAGGCGATCGATCAGCGATCCGACCGTTGACGTCGATGGTGGTTATCACTGAGTAGCTGGTGCTCGGTTGAAGTCGGCCGGGAAATTGGGCTAGCGGCAGTCCGGTTGGTCGTTTCATTGGGACGTCAGGTTCGCTGCTCCGCAGTTCATCACTTAATGCGGGATTAACCCGGGTTCCGCAGATGCATGTCGGTTCTAGGTGGTGAAAGTATGCGTTGAGCTGCGGAAACACGGCTTGGCCGAGTGACGGGGCGTGTCACTA